>NZ_DOPT01000069.1:0-55933 GCF_003512625.1 Herpetosiphon sp.
ATCCAGCGATGAACCACGGGATTGGTGGTTCAAACCGGAAAACGGTTAAAACCTACCCTTGAAAGCTGACCCCCTCTCCCGCCCGCGAGGCGAGGGGGGAACCGCTCCAGGAGTGCGCCCCTCGCCCGCCGCCGTGGGAGAGGGATTGGGGTGAGGGCATGAATCATGGGTGTCAACCTCATGAACCATTACACATAGAGCATAAACATAGGGACTGGGGATCAGGGGCTAGGGGTCAGGTATTGGGCATAGCAGGATAATCACATAAATCTGTGGAATCTGTGGCTAAAAACTTAACCTTCGCGACCTTCGTGTGCTTCGCGGTTTCGATCTCCCTGCCCTTTGTGGATCAATTTCTAGACCCTGATCCCTCGCCCCTAAACAAACGGCTCGGCTTCGCGGGTGATGCCAAGCGTGCTGAGGGCTTTTTCTTCGCGTTGGCGCATATCTTCGCGCTCCTCGTCGGTTTCGTGATCGTAGCCGAGCAAGTGCAATGTACCGTGAGCTACCAAATAGCATAATTCGCGGCGGCTTGAATGGGCATATTCTTGGGCTTGAGCCAGCACCCGCTCATACGAAATTGCCAAATCGCCGAGATAGGCCGCTTCATCAGCCTCAGGGTCATCGAATTCATCATCATCGTACACGCCGTCGGGCACGATAAAATCATCGTCATCATCTTCGTATTCGCCAAACGAAAGCACATCGGTTGGCCGATCAACGCCACGATATTGGCGATTGAGTTCATGCAATTCTTGATCGTTGGTGATGCGAATGCCAATTTCCCATGTGCCAGTTTGGCCTTCATCGGCGAGCACTTGGGCCACGACTTGCTCTAATAAACTGGTATCGAGCGCAAGATCGGTGGGCACAACTTCAATATGGGCTGTTAGTTCTAACATACCGCGCAAATTCCTTGTTGGTAGATGGTTATTTATTTTGCGGTTCCCGCATCAATTTGGGATACTCAACCCGTGGATGATAGATCCCTTGGAGCGTTTTGACAAACGATTGGCGAATTGTGTTGAGATCTTTTTGGGTGAGCGGGCATTGATCAAGCTGGCCGCTGGCAAGGCGCATATCGATGCTTTGGTTGACCACTTGGGCAATGCTTTGGCAACCTTTGGGTGCTTGTTGATCATCGTCATCGTGACGCTCAGCCACGAGCATGCCCGCTTGCTCCTTGGAGCGCACAGTGGCCTCAACTCCATCGGCTAGCATCAAAATCGCTGTTTCCTTGGATTGTGGCTTGGGTCCAGGGTAGCGATAATCGTTGATATCAACGCTATCTTGGGCTTGTAAGGCTTGCTGATAGAAATAGCGAATCACATCGGTGCCGTGATGCTCAACGATGAAATTAACAATTTGCTCAGGCAGCTTATGCTGCCGCGCAATTTTAGCTCCCTCAATCACGTGATCGGCGATTAATTTGGCGCTGGTTTGCGGATCAAGGTTATCGTGGACATTTGAGCGATCGTATTGATTATCGGTGAAGAAGAATGGCCGCAGCATTTTGCCAATATCGTGATAGTAGGCTCCCACGCGGGTTAGCAAGGTATCAGCGCCGATCCGTTCAGCAGCCTGTTCGGCCAAATTGCTGACAACGACTGAGTGATGATAAGTGCCTGGAGCTTCTTGCATCAAGCGGCGCAGCAGCGGCTGGTTGGGGTGGGCCAACTCCAATAATTGCATTGGCGTAACGATGCCAGCGATCCGCCCAAGCACGTTATGCAAGGTCAACGACATCATGGCCGTGATGCCACCGTTGAGCATGCTAAAAATCAAGGTGAACATAGTTTGTTGCCAGGTTACGCCTTGGGGCTGAATCAAACGCCAAATCATGGCGGTGGCGAATACTCCCAGCGCAATCCAAACGCCAGCCATAATAAAGGCCATGGCCCGGTCGGCGCGACGAATTGCGTAGATGCCACACAAGGCTCCGGCAAAGCTGATCATGCCAACTTGGAGTGCGCCTTCGCCCAAAAACATCATCACAATCGAAACTAAGGCTGAAATAACTAAGGCCAAATTGTTGTTAAATAGCGCTGCCAACGGAATCGCAATCACCGCCAAAGCAAACGTTTCAGGGAAATTCAGCCATGTGTTGAGGAAAATGCGCCCAGACAAAATCGGAATAACCATCAAAATCAAGATGACCAGCAATGCCCGTGGCCATGTCAAAAGATTATGTTGATCGATATAAAGTGCTGTACATAAGGCCAACGCCACTAAGAGCGCTAGCAAGAAGCGCCCCATAAAGCCATCAAAGCCTAATTCAGGCGTGATCAGACCCATTTTGATCAAGGTTTCGTATTGTTCTGCTGAAACCGTATCGCCTTGGCGCACAATATTTTGGCCATTGACGACATCTTTTGAGACCGATTGGACAGCATTGCGGGCTGTTTGTTGGCGGCGCTCAGTTTCCTCTTGATTCAGGGTGCGATTAACATGCAGGGTTTGTTCGACCAAATACAGCACAACCGCTCGTTGATCGGGCTTTAAACTGCTGGGCAAGTTGTAAGGCAAATAGCGCACTTTAATTTCGGCGAGGGTGGTTTCATCAATTGAATAATTATTTTCGCGCAGCGTTCGATCATACAAGGCATTGGTTTGATCTTTGATCCGTTGCCAGGTATCGTCATCAGCTTCAAGAATGGTGATGGCGAGGGTATCGGAGAGCGGCAGCGAAGGCAATTCAGTCAGTTGCCCGCGTTGTTGATCGAGGTTGAGGCTGGGATTTTCGCGAACCGAGTTAATCACGCTGTAGGTTGCTTGCAGCTGTTCACGCTGTTGACCATGAATTTGAGTATCTTCGTTATAGACCAAGTTGCGGGGATCGTTGGCGGCTTCACGGCGTTTGGCCTCAGTCAGCAAGGGGCTTTCAAAGGTCAAATCGCGGTCGGCGTTGATTGTGCGTGGGCTGGGACGACCAACCATAATATCTTGGTTGATCGCCGAGCGCCACGTAAAAATCAAGGTCAAAATTAGCGTGAGCACGGCCCCAAAGAGCACCAACACCAAATGGTGGTGATGCTCGATGAACGAACGTAGCAAGGTTTTTAAGCGATATGAACGAACTATCATGGCTTAGGCACTAAGTAATGAGCGCACAACCTCGTTAATAACTCGGCCTTCAGCTTTGCCTTTGAAGCGTTGCATCGCTGCAGGCATTACTTTGGAAAGATCGGCGATGCTGGTTGCGCCAAGCTCGGCAATAATTGCGGCAATTTCAGGGCGCAATTGATCAGCACTGAGCATGGTTGGCAAATAGGCCTCAATCATCACCAATTCGACTTCTTCACTAGCAGCGAGGTCAGGGCGATTAGCTTTGGTATATTCGGCCATGGCATCGCGGCGACGCTTGGCTTCTTTTTGAATTACCCCAACTGCTTCAACTTCATCAAGCTCGCGCCGAAGGTCAATCTGCGCGTTTTTGAGCGATGCGAGCATCATGCGAATTGTATCGAGCCGTTGTTGCTCTTTATTGCGCATGGCATTTTTCATATCTTCTTGCAATTGTTGTTGAATCGACATAGTTAAACCTCTTCTTTAATAAATCTGCAACTCTCATGATACATAAAAATCGCCACAGTGTGGGGTATCCACAAGCTGCGGCGATTTGGGGTGCGTCATGCGAATTGCTTAGTTGTTGGCTTCACGAGCCATCTTTTGCAACTTACGCAGACGAGCAGCTTCCTTGCGCTTGCGTTTAACGCTAGGCTTTTCATAATGCTCACGGCGACGGGCTTCCGTCAAAATGCCGTCAGCTTGCACGGCCTTGTTAAAACGGCGCAGTGCTTTGTCGATTGATTCATTTGAATCTACCGAAATGCTTGCCACTAGAATTCACCCCCTTTATTTGGCGTTTCGTACAACCATAAAAATTGACACGTAATGGCTATTATACAGCAAAAACACAGATTGCGCTCAGTCGTTGGCCCTGCGCGGCCTCAGCCCTGAGTCGGACTAGGCTTTGGCATTAACTAAATTAATTAATGTAATTTCTGGAGCCGAGCGAAATCGCAAGGGCGGCCCGGTAAAACCAAAACCACTGTTGACATAAACCTGTGATTTACCCAAATCGTAATGGCCGCGCACAAAATATTCAGCATTGCCCACCAGCTGGTCGGTGAGAATTGGCACTTGGAATTGGCCGCCATGGGTATGCCCCGATAGAATCACATCAAGCTGATAATTGGCGACAAAATGCGGCACAATTACTGGATTATGCACCATTGCTAGGCGGGCAACATTTTTCGGCGTACCCTTCAAGGCCGCTTCAGGATTGATGCTCTCAGGGCTGAGCCGTGGCCCGCCGCTACGATTATGCCGTGGATCATCAAAACCTACCAAGACCAATTGATCAGCGCCACGGCGCAAAATGGTATGCTGATTGACCAACAAACCTAAATCGTGGCGTTGGATGGCTTGTTTGATTATATCGATCTTGCCACTGTAGTAATCGTGGTTGCCAAGCACCGAATAAATACCTTCGGGTGCACGCAGCTGGCGGAATGGCTCGGTGGCGGCATCAGCAAAGCGTGCATCCCAATCGACAAAATCGCCAGTGAGCAGCACCATATCAGGGTTGAGCTGGTTGATTTGGGCCACAGCGCGGGCCAAATCGGCGCTGGTGGTGTAGGCATTGATATGCAAATCGCTCATTTGGGCGATGCGCATGCCGCGAAAACGTTCGGGCAAATTGGCGATTGGCAAATTAACTTCGCGGACCTGAATCTGATATGGCTCGATCAACATTGCATAACCGACCACACCACCAACCAGTCCTGATTCAACCAAAAATCGACGGCGACTGAGCGGTTTTGCGCTCATAGTTGGGTTGGTTGTAGGTTGAACTTCTCGATCTAGCTGATCAATGGCTGGCTCAAGTTGGGGCTTGGGCTGGCGGCGCAAGCGTTGAGTCAATTTGAGTATGTGGCTGACGACCCAGCGACGGGTGCGAATTGGTCGCAGCATCAACAAAAGCCAGAGGGTAAATGGCGCAGCCATCAACAGGCGCATGCCAAATTCGGCGACAAAATGGGCTGAGCCTTGCAGATTGCTTAGCCATTCTGCGCCGCTGAAATAGCGAATCATCAAAAAGATGATCGCCACACAACTGATCCATAGTACCAGCCAAATAACGACGTTGCTGGCCCAGCGACCAGTCTGATATAGACGTTTTGCCCAAGGATTAATTGCTGCCATGCCGATGAGTCTCCTCATATGATCGATACCCATAGGCTACCTTGAATTGGTTAAAGAAATTGCAAGTACGGTGTAAGCATTTGATGAGCAATTGTTAACAGGTCAAAAGGCAGAAGGCAAAAATCAAAGGCACAGAGGGGCAGGCGTTGTAGAACAAAGAACATAGATGTAATGGTTTATAGTATTAACACGGCCAGCATGCCCTCACCCCCTAGCCCCCTCTCCCGCACGTGAGGCGAGGAGGAACCGCTCTAGCCGTGCTCCCCTCGCCCGCCGCAGTGGGCGAGGGGAAGGGGGTGAGGGGACGGTGACAATTGGTTGTTAATCCAATGAACCATTACACATAGAGCATAGAACAGATGAATCATTCACATCTGTGGGAATCTGTGGCTAAACAATTAAAGCCTTTGTGCTCTTCGTGTCCTTCATGGGTCATTAATCGTAAAGAGCACGAAAGCTGATCCTTCGTGCTCTTCGTGGTTAACGGATCAAAACGTTATTGGGCTAATTCCCAGGTTTCGATGTTGTAGAAATCTTGTTGGCTGGTTGGATCGAGCTTGAAGCCGCTGATTGTTTTGCGGGCAGCCCCAACGTTGATCCGTTGATATAACGGCAAGGTTGGCAAATCGCGGTTGAAGATTTGTTGGGCTTGGCTAAGCAATGGCAAGCGGCCAGCCCGTTCGATGATGCTTTGGCTTTCGAGCGCTACTTTATCGTAATCGGGGTTGCAGTAGCCAGTGTTGTTTTGGCCAGCGTAGCCATTGGCTGCTGTTGGCACTTGGCTGCACAGATACAACGGCGTTGATGGCTCAGGGCCACTGACCCAAGCATACAATGCCATATCGTAGCGGCGACCTGCCAAAATACCTTCCGAGCCATTTTTGAACAGCACATCAGTGCCAGCGACAAACTTTAATTCAACGTCGATCCCGACATCGCGCAAGTATTCTTGCACCAATTGGGCGACTGCTTGACGGGTATCGTTGCCTTCGGTGGTGAAGAATTCAACCTTGAATGGTTCGCCATCTTTGACCAAAATGCCATCATCGCCAGCAACCCAACCAGCTTCATTCAGCAATTGAATCGCTTTGCTGGGATCAAAGGCATAAGAGTTGATCACGCTGGCATCGCTGGGATAGGCCCAGTGATCATCGGGCATGAAGCTGTTCATTGCGACGGTTTTACCAAACAAGATCTGATCGATGATTTCTTGGCGGTTGATTGCATAGGCGACTGCTTGACGCACTTTGGCATCAGCAAATGGGGTTGCAACGCCATCGCCGCGCTCAACAGCAAAGTCAATATGTTCCCAAACCGTGGCTGGCACATATTGAATATCGAATTCAGCGCCTGCTTGCAATTCATCAAGTGATGGCGCTTGAGCTAGCGATAAGCCAATTTGGCCAACGACATCGATTTCGCCTGATTGCAATTGTTGCAAAATTTGATCTTCGCTGGTGACGAATTTATAGATTACATTGCTAATTTTGGGTAGGCCTTGCTTTGCTCCCCAATAATGTGGATTAGCACTCATTGTCACCCGTTCTTGCGGCACATATTCGTCAATTTTGTACGGGCCATAAGCTAACGGTTTGCTGGAATAATCGCTACCGCCGATGGTTGCTGCATCGACGCTGCCGAGCACATGCTTGGGTTCAGGGCCAAGTGCGCCACCTGCGTAGTTCAAGAAATAGGTTGAATCTTGATAGCCTGGCACGCCATACCATGAGAAAGTTTGATCATCAACTTTTTCGTATTTGGCGGTGTGCTCGATGGTGAAGCGGCTGGCGACTTTGGTGCCTGGGTTAGCATACAATTCAGCAGCAAACAAAAAGTCATCGGCGGTTACTGGTGTGCCATCTTCCCAAGTAATGCCATCGATCAACTTCCATGTCACTTTAACTTGGGGCAATTCGATTGGCCCAGTCAAAACGCTGGTATCAGTGATCAGTTCATTCTCGATCACGAATGGGCCGGTATAGCTTTGATCAACTGTTACCATTTCTTCGACTGCGCCGCCATTTTCAAAGGTGGGCAATTCAGCGAAACAGACTGGTTGATAATCGTAGCTGAGGGTCGTTACACAGGCTGGTTGCACTGAGTTTAACACTTGGGTGGTGGCGCTCGATTGCGATTCCATCCCAAATAAGGTGTCTGGCGATTGGCTCATCCCAATGATTACAATGCCATCGCTGCTGGGTTGCGACCCAGTATCAGTACCTGGCTCAACGACGGCGGTTGCCTCGCTGCTGCCAGTGGTTGGTTGTGTGGTGCTGGTGCCGCTACCGCATGCTGCCAAAATCGCGCCAGTAAGCACGATGGCGGCTAAGCGTTTGCTTCGTTCGAACATGACTGGAATCCTCTTTCCTGTATCCAAAAATCTGCCAACTAAAAACGAAAAAAGCTGCGCCTGCGTCTTCCCGGAACGCACGCCTCGCTTTTTTTCGCTGTGGCCTGTTTTGTTGTGGCTGGGTATTGCTACCTCGCCGTGAATGCACGTTGGTTGTGCAAGCTCAAGACGGTGCATTCACTCAAACTATAGCAGATCCCATGGTTTTATGCAAATATGCGGTTTCTGTGATATTTATGGCGATAAAGCTCAAAATTTGATTAAAAAGTATGCGCAATTAAGCATATCGATCGTACATAATCCGATTAATTGCCAATTTTGTTGAGTGCTTCGAGCAACTGCCGCAACACAACTTCCCAATCATCGCGCAATACCCGCCGATCAAGCCGCGCCAATTGCGGGCCAATTACTACGCCACGTGGTGATTCGCGCTGAAGTTGCTCGCGATCAAGATAGACGCTCTTGGGCAAGCGCACAGTAATTTCATTATCATCAGAAATGATCGAAATAACGCCAGCTTGTAAGGCTAAAACTTTGATTGTCAGCAAATCGAGCAGGCGGGCGGCTGGCTCTGGCACAGGTCCAAAGCGATCTTCTAATTCTTGGCGCAACATACGAATATCGCGGGTTGAACGTGCTTCGGCAATATGTTGATAGACGCGCAAACGCAGCGGTTCATCGTCAACATAATTTTGCGGCAAGTAGGCATTAATCGGCAGATCAATGCTGACCATCGCATCGGGCAAGACTGGATCATCGGCATCGCCGCTAAAACTGCTGCGAGCTGAAACCACTGCTGCTCGGCGCAAGGCCTCGACTGCACGAGCGCGTTGGGCTTTTTGTTCGCCAGATTTTTGCTGTTGGCCGCGTTTGCGTTCTTCACGCACGCGCTCGACTGCCTGCGAAAGCAAGCGCGAGTAGAGATCAAAGCCAATCGTGGTGATATTGCCCGATTGTTCAGCTCCAAGCAAATTGCCAGTGCCACGAATTTCTAGGTCGCGCATGGCGATGCGAAAGCCTGCCCCAAGTTCGGTGGCCTCTTGAATCGCCTCAAGCCGCTTTTGCGCTTCTTCGCCCATGGCTTTGGTGGGGTTGTAGAACATATAGGCATAACCGCGCTGGGTTGAGCGACCAACTCGCCCCCGCAATTGATAGAGTTGGGCTAGTCCATAGGTTGTTGCATCATCAATAATCATGGTGTTGGCGCTGGGCACGTCGATGCCGCTTTCGATAATCGTCGTACACACAAACACATCAAACAAGCCTTCGAAAAATTGCAAAATAACTTTTTCGAGCGCTTTTTCGGGCATTTGGCCATGGCCAACCCCGATTCGGGCTTCGGGCACGAGTTTTTGCAGCCGATTGGCGACAGTATAAATTGATTGCACCCGATTATGCACAAAATAGGCTTGACCATTACGCCCTAATTCGCGCAAAATCGCATCGCGTACCAACATTTCGTTGTAGGGCTGCACATAGGTTTTGATTGGCATGCGATCGTCGGGCGGTGTGTCGATCACGCTTAAATCGCGAATACCCGACAAAGCCATGTGCATTGTGCGCGGAATCGGCGTGGCAGTTAATGTCAGCACATCAATTTCATGGCGCAATTTTTTAAGTCGCTCTTTATCTTTAACGCCGAAGCGTTGTTCTTCGTCGATAATCACCAAGCCGAGTTGCTTAAAATGAATATCGCTGGATAAAATCCGATGCGTGCCAACCACAATATCAATTTCGCCCTTGACGATCCGTTCGGTGATTGATTTTTGCTGTGATGCTGAGCGAAAGCGTGAAAGCATTTCGATCCGTACCGGAAACATTTGCATGCGCCGCGAGAAGGTTTCAAAATGTTGTTGGGCTAGGACGGTGGTTGGTACCAGCACCGCAACTTGGCGGCCATCTTGCACCGCTTTGAAGGCGGCGCGTAAGGCAACTTCAGTTTTGCCAAAGCCCACATCGCCACAGATCAGCCGATCCATTGGGCGGGTATTTTCCATGTCGCTTTTGACTTCTTCGATTGCCCGCAGTTGATCGTCGGTCTCGGTATAGGGAAAACTATCTTCGAGTTCGCGTTGCCACGAGGTGTCGCTGCTATAGGCAAAGCCCTCGACTAACTGACGAGCTGCGTATAAATCGAGCAATTCAGTCGCGAGTTCTTCAACATCGGCCCGCACTTTGCGCTTGGCACGCTCCCAATCTGAGGTGCCCAAACGGGTGAGGGTTGGCTTGCCTTCGCCTGCGCCGATATAGCGTGATACCCGATCGACCTGATCGACCGGCACATATAATTTATCGCCCGAAGCGTAGCGCAGCACCAAAAACTCGCGTTCAGCGCCGCTAGCCTCGATCCGTGATAAACCCTCGTATTGAGCGATGCCATGCTCGATATGCACCACATAATCGCCAACTTTGAGCGATTGCAAAAAGGCCGTGCGATCGCTTTCGGTGCGCTGTTTGCGGGCACGAGTTGAAAGTGCTCGGCGTTGCTGCCAGCCAAAAATCTCACTATCGCTTAAAATCGTTAAGCGCAATGGATCGCTGCTAAACCCACCTGATAAATTGCCATGGCGAATGATGATCGTGCCGCTTTGAAATGGCGGATCGTCAACATCGGGGCCGTCTTCTTCGCCAATTAGGGCTAAATTGTGTTGGCTAGCCAATTCGCGCAGCCGACTAGCCTGTGGTGAAATCAACACCACTCGTTCGCCACCAACCAAGCGTTCGCGCAGATCCTCAAACAGCCGATCAGTTTGGCCGCCATAGGATGCAGCTTGGCTAAATGTATTAATTTCATGCACAAAGCTATCGTTTTGATCATCGGCGATGGGCTGATTGCTGAGGTTGAGGCAACTCCAGCGTTGAATCGACCGCCGAATAAACGTCCAAGCGATTAATGGAAACGGAAAATCGGGCGGTAATTCATTATTTTCAATTTGAGTGCTGCGCACCAAATCGGCATGGCTTTGCAATTCAATGCCTTGGGCATTCAATTCATGCTCTTCGGAAAGCAGGATGATTGCTGAGGCTGGCAAATGTTGCCATAGCCCAGCCTCGGCTGCTTCGTGGGGCGTGCGAAAAAACGGGGCATAAAAGGCCCGCCCTTCAAAGCGCTGGCCTGTTTCAAGATGTTCGCGGGCGGTGGCCCATTCGTGCTGTACTTCGCGGCGCAAGCTGGCAATTTGCAACTGCTCGATCCGTTTGATCGCCTCGGTTCGTCGCCAAAACGGAATTTCATGGGCTGGGCTGATTTGAATTTGGCGCACCCGTTTATCTGAGCGCTGCGAGATTGGGTCGTAAATACGCAAACTTTCGAGCTGATCATCCCAAAATTCGAGCCGAATTGGGCGATCGCTGGTTGGCGGAAAAATATCGATAATCCCGCCGCGCTGGCTGAGATCGCCTGGTTGTTCGGCGGTTGGGCCAACCCGATAGCCCAAACTGACCCAGTGAGCGAGCAACTTGCGTGGATCATGCTGGTCGCCTTGGCGCAACAAGCGCGTGGCAAACTGAAATTCTTCAGGGGTCATGGTGGGTTGCATCAAGGCTTTGACCGAAGCGACTACGCAGATCGGTTCGCTAGCATGCAAGCGCCCGAGCACTGCCAAACGTTGCGCTACAATCCCAATATCCGCCGACATATGCTCGTAGGGCAGCGTATCGGTCGGTGGAAAGAGCATGACGTTCTCGCCGAGCCATGCGGTTAGGTCGGCGTGCATGCGTACTGCGGCATCAGGTGTAGCAGCAATCAACAAACTGCTCCGATGTTGCCGGGTCGCGATGGCGGCGACGACGCGGCGTGCTGCACTTGGTACAGGCGTGATTGTGCGGGTTGTATTGGGTTGGGCTGCTGCTAAGGCTGCTTTAAGCTGCGGCTCGCTGGCAAAGAGCGCCTGAATATCTGCTAGCAACGTATCAACATGATCTGTCATTGTGCGCCACCGCTTTAAACAATTCAAATATTGCTATTGTACCTTAATTAGCTTAAATCAAACATATTTGCTAGCAAATTAAGTAGAGGTCAGGTGCTAGGGGTCAGGGGTTTATCGCATTAACAACCGCCAGCGTTCCCTCACCCCCTGACCCCCTCTCCCGCACGCGAGGCGAGGGGGAACCACTCCAACAGTGCTCCCCTCGCCCGCCGCCGTGGGAGAGGGGCTGGGGGTGAGGGCATGAACCATGGTTGCCAACCGAATGAACCATTACAGCTAGAGGTTAGGGATGCAGAGAACAGAAGGATGAGGGATGAATTATGAGGGATGAAAATACGGTTTGGAATCAGAAACATAATTCGTGGCTACAATAAATAATTTCTATCTTCGTATTCTTCGTGGTTAAAAAAGCGAAAATCGATTGGAGTTGAATAATGGCGATTGATAGCTATGGATTAATGCAGCGCAATTTTCAGCAGCTTGCGCCAATTCCGCCTGAGCAAATGCAGGCTTGTTTGAAGTTGTTCAAGCCGCGTTTTCTTGAGGCTGAGCAGATTTGGCTGCATGCTGGTGAGACGACGAATCAAGTTGGCTTTTTGGTCGATGGCTTGCTGCGCTTCTACTACTTAACTGGCGATGGCGAGGAATGGACAAAATCGTTTTGTCTGCCTGGCGATTTAATTGGTGGTTATCGGGCTTTGTTGCTGAACGAACCATGCCAATTTACAATCGAAACCCTGTTGCCAAGCCATTATTTAGTTGCCAATTATGCTGATTTTGCTGCCCTGACCGCCCAACACCCTTGTTGGGATCGCTTGTTGCGGCGGGTGGCTGAAGGCTTGTTTATCAAAAAAGAACAGCGCGAAAGTAGCCTGTTGCTCGATGATGCAACTACCCGCTATCAGCGCTTTTTGCTCGATTTCGCAGGCGTGGCAGGCGTGATCAAGCAATATCACATAGCCTCGTATTTAGGAATTACCCCCGTTAGTTTGAGCCGCATTCGTCGCCAATTGCGTGACGATTAACCTATGATAATGCGTGGCAAGCCGCTACCTGCTAGAGTAAGCGCAGGAAATTAAATTTATCTAGCGAGGTACCTTCAATGCAAACCACAGGTCATACAGTTTTAATTACGGGCGGCGCAGCCGGGATTGGCCGAGCCTTAGCCTTGCGTTTTGCTCAAGCAGGCAACCACGTGATTGCGGTTGGCCGCGATGCCCACAAATTGGCCGAACTCAAGGCAACTCAGCCAGCGATCACGACAATTCAAGCTGATTTAGCTCAAGCTAGCGAGCGCCAACGCTTGGCCGAGCAAGTTTCCAATATCTCAATTTTAATTAACAATGCTGGGGTGCAATATCATGGCGATTTGGTCGAGCAGCAATATGCCCAGGTTGAGCGTGACCAAGAAATTGCGATTAATTTAACTGCGCCGATTGATTTGATTCAGCGCTTTTTGCCGACGCTGCAACAGCAACCAGAAGCGGCGATTATCAATGTTTCATCGGGCTTGGCCTTGGTTCCCAAGCAACAAGCACCGATTTATTGCGCGACTAAAGCTGGAATTCATATTTTTACCAAGGCGCTGCGCTGGCAATTAGAGCAAACGCGGGTGCGGGTGTTTGAGATTATTCCGCCATTGGTCGATACGGCGATGACTGCTGGCCGTGGTAAGGGCAAAATCAGCCCCGAAGCTTTGGTTGAGGAGTTTTGGCGGGGTTTTAGCCGCGATAAGTATCAATTGGCAATTGGCAAGGTCAAGCTGTTAATTCAATTGCAGCGCTTTGTGCCAAGCGTGGCCGATCGTTTGATGCGCTATGGGCGGTAATGCCCTCACCCCAACCCCTCTCCCGTCGAACGGGAGAGGGGCTTTTAATTCTGTGGCTCCCCTCGTCCACCGCAGTGTGTGAGGGGTTGAGGGCGAGGGATCTAAACTGTGGCTGCTTTGGTGCGGCCTTGGATTGGTCGATCCATGGCGTCGGCAATCCGTTCGACCTGCTCCATCAATTCGACGAAGCGTTCGGGCAAGAGCGATTGCTCGCCATCCGACCACGCTTCGGCAGGGTTCGGATGTACTTCGATCATCAAGCCATCAGCACCCGAGGCGATACCAGCGCGAGCCATTGGCAAAATACTCTGCCAGCGGCCAGTTGCATGGCTAGGATCGACAATAATCGGCAAGTGGGTCAATTCGCGCAATACCGGAACCACGCTCAAATCGAACGTGCCGCGTGAGTGGTCGTCGAAGGTGCGGATGCCGCGTTCACACAAAATCACTGCTTGGTTGCCTTCGGCCATAATATATTCGGCGGAAAGCAGCCAATCTTTGACGGTTGAAGAGAGGCCGCGCTTGAGCATAACTGGGCGACGAGTACGGCCAACCCGCTTGAGCAAGGCAAAATTTTGCATATTGCGTGCGCCAAGCTGCAAAATATCGGCGTATTCGGCGACCAAATCAACTTGCTCGGTATCCATCACTTCGGTGATGACGGGCATGCCAGTGAGTTCACGCGCTTCGGCCAATAGTTTCAGCCCATCTTCGCCCATGCCTTGGAAACTATAGGGCGAGGTGCGGGGCTTGAAAGCTCCACCACGCAAAATTGTAGCTCCCGCAGCTTTGACCGCCTCGGCAGTAGTGAGCAATTGTTTGCGGCCTTCGACTGAGCATGGTCCAGCCATCACCACCAGCGAAGGGCCACCAATTTGCACGCCATTAATTTCAATAATCGTGTCGGCTTCGCGATACTCGCGGCTGACTAATTTATAGGGTGCGGTGACGCGAATCACATCGCGCACGCCAGGCATCAATTTAAGCCGCGCAGCTTCGGCAATTGCCCCTTTATTGCCGGTAATCCCGATCGCCGTGCGGGTTGGGCCGGGCATGGTATTGGCCTGCAAACCCATGTCCTCGATCACTGTACAAACAGCTTGAATATCCTCAGGTGTAGCGTGTGCGTCCATGACAACTAACATACAACCTCGCATTGGGTAATGCATAACATAGATAAAGAGCTACGAATTTATCGTAGCTCTTGGTATCAGCATTACTAGTTAATATTCCGCCTATCGGGATTCTAACACCCAGATAGGTAAGGGTCAAATTTGGCGCGAGGTCAAAACATCGTTGCGTTCGATTGCAATTGCGCCAGGCAAATCGGCCAAAGTTTGCAAATTTAGGCCAGTTGGCAATTCTTCGAGTGGTTGCTCAAAGAAAATCACCCGCACAATCGCTTCATCGTTGAGCATATGCCAAATCATATTCTCACGACTAATTTGGCGTACCCGTGGTGTTTCGCCAATGCGAATACGTTGGGCGAACGATAGTGCATCATCGGGCGTGCGAAACAGCACGACATGGCGGGGTTTGCTTTGGGCAGCGGTGTTTTCGTCGCTATCATCATCAAACTGAGGCTTTGGCCGTGCTAAATAATGATAGTAATGGGTTTGTGCCAAATGTGCCACCGAGCCATGGACTAATTCGTCGAGTTCAGCGCGTGGCATGCCAAAACGATCAGCCACTAGATCGCTATTGTGTTCAGTCATAGCAGCCCACCCTGTAAATATATCGTTTAATGGTTGATCAAGCATGTTTGGATACCTCGCGATTACAGTGTTTGGTCTATCCATAGCATCGTGGTTCGACATAACGAACCAGCCTACGGAAAACTATTGTGGTGGCTCGATTGTGAGCGTTTGGTTGAATTTCGAAACAATCAAGGTGCGCTTGATGGTTTCTTTTTCGGTGCTGACCAAGCGGCCAACCGCAACCAATTGACGTAATAATTTGTCGTCTTTGCCAATCCACAGATCGAGCTTAATTGTACCAGCCTCGGCGACTCCACCAGTCAGCGCTGAGACGCTTTGAGCATCAACTTCGCCGCTGATATGATAGGTTGCCGTGCCGTCGATTTCTGCCTCTTCGACAAACGTTGGGGTTTTCAGGCCGCGCAGCACATCACTAATACCCTTGGCTGGCGAAAATGTTTCAAGCCCACCAGTATCTTCCAACTTTTCGAAGGCGGTTGGGTTGAACGGATTCGGCGTGATCCAGGCATCGGCTCCGATGATGATGCCGTTGATATTGACGGCGATTGGTGCACCTGCCAATTTGGCCTTGATTTTAGCTTGAATTTTATCAGGGCGAATGCTATCGCCATCAGCATCGATGATGATAATATCGCCCAAAGGCGCGGCTTCGCCTTCGCTGACCGTTAGTTTAAAGTGAAAATTGTTGACGCTTTCAAAGGCGGTTGCACCTTCGCTCGCCACTTTTGCTGCATCGACATCGGCGTTGCCACAGGCCACCAAGGCCATTGCTACCACCAATAAGCCAAGTTTTTTCCACCAGCGCATACACCCTCCAAAAAACGTTGCGAATCGGCGTTAGTGTTGATCAAGAAAGATAATCTGTCTAGCCCGTTGTTCGCGCTGCAAACGCCCTTGACCCTCCAAATAAACCAGATGCGCCAAGGTTTCGGTGATTGCGAAGCGTAATTGATGGGCTGAAAGGGTGGTTACGCCAAAGGCAAATTCGCAGACTTCAAAGGCGGTTTTGCCTGTGCTAGCGTATTGCTGCATCAAATCAAGCCGCTGATCATGATGTTGCGCAATTTCATGGCAACGTTCACGAAAGGCCATAATTGGCTTGCGATGCCCCGCCAAGGCCAAGCGTACATCGAGCGCCGCAAATTCGTTTAATGATGCCAAATAATCGGCCAATGGGTCGCGTTTGGCTTCGGGCCAAAGGCTGATGTTGGGCGTAATATCGGCTAACACATGGTCAGCCACAATCAACAATTGATCGGCGGCATCGTATAAACAGAGTTGACCATCGGCGTGGCCAGGTGCGTGCAAGAGTTGCCACGAGCGTTGCCCAAGCTGCAAAGGTTGGGTCATATCGAGTGTTTGGAGCAGCGGCTTGGGATCGACATATTGGCTTGCATCCATGGTATGTTGCCAAATTTGGCGATTGAGATCGTTGGGCATGCCATGCAGTTCGAAAAAATCGGCCAAATGATCAGCAGCATCGGGCAATGGTTGATACCAAGCGCGTTGCACGCTTTGAATTTCAATTGGCGACATCCAAACGCTGGCTCCACTGCGCTCGGCCATCCAGCCCGCCATGCCATAATGGTCAGGATGATAGTGGGTCACAATAATTTGCTTAATCTGTGACCATGCAATCCCCAATTGCTCAAAGGTTGCTTGCCACGTTTGCTCGGCTTGGGCATAGCGCATGCCCGTATCGATCACGACCCAGCCATGATCAGCTTTGAGCAAATAGCAATTGACATATTTGAGTGGCAACGGCACAGGAATTGGCACCCGATAAAGATCAGTGGTGATTGGTTCAAACATGTGGCTATCTCGATACAACAACGTAGTAGTATTATGCGCTACTTTTCGCTGCTTCCATGTTAGCAGAATGTTAGATCGTCGTGGTCAGAGCTTGTTCAAGTTTCTCGCGAGTTTGTGCCTCATCCAACGGCAGATAGACCACTAGCTGTTGCTGATCGCTATTGTGAATTTGCAGAACTTTGGGGTGAAACACCAAGCTGCCTAAATCCCAATGGCGTAGCTCTTTGCGCTCAATCGTGATGCCGCCAACATCGTGTTGCGCCCATAATTGGCAAAATTCAGGGCTGATTGCCATCAAATCGTTGATTAATTCTTGCAAAATTGGGTGACCAATATATTTGGTGCTGTTGGCGCGAAAAAATGCTAGCACGCGCTGAGTTTCGCCAACCCAATCAGCAAAAAATAAACGAGCGCCCGGCTGGCTAAACGTCATCCAAAGCAAGTTGCGTTCGCGCATACTTTTGGCTTGCCAATCACCAAAAACGAGCTGTGCTGCTTGGTTCCACGCCACCACCGTGCAACATGGGCTAATCACATAAGCTGGAGCCGGATCGAGCATGTCGAGCATCAATTGGGTGCCTGAATCGATTTCATGACAGAGCCAAGGCAAGGGATTAACACTATCACGGGCTAAAACATACAAATGTTCACGTTCATAGCCATCAAGTTGCAACACCCGCACCAAACTATCTAAAACCGCGCTGGAAACTTGAATTTCGCGGCCTTGCTCAAACCAAGTGTACCAACTAACACTGACTCCCGCCAACAAAGCGACCTCTTCGCGGCGTAAGCCAGGGGTGCGGCGGCGTTGGCCATTAGGCAAACCAACACTTTCCGGCGAAATGCGGGCACGCCGAGCACGCAGAAAATCGGTCAGCAAACGACGGCGCTGAATCTGATTTGGCTTGGTTGGCACGAGGCTAGGAGTTTTTGTCATAGGATATTTCCATGTCTTACTAGCGAAGCCGTGGCTTGGTAGCATTCTGCTGTGATCATTATTCAGGAAAGGAATGCTCCAATGGCTCGGATCTATCTATTAATGCTGATTATCGGTGTGAGTTTAACGAGTTGTGGGAGCACCGTCGCCCCGACTGCAACGATCGCACCAAGCACAACTAGCGTTAGCCAAGCTGAAGCAACTGCAACGGTTGCCCCCACGCTTGAGCCAACAACCGCCCCAATTGCCGCAATTACTGCCCCCATTACCTTGAGCGAAGGTTTTGCCCAACCAGAAGGCATGTTACACAATCAGCTTAGCGATCTGTATCTGGTTTCAAATATTAATGGTACACCATTTGGCCGCGATGATAACGGCTATATTGCGCAAATTAACCCCGATGGCACGCTTAATCAAGCCAAATGGATCGATGGCGCGAGTGCTGAGGTCGAATTGAATGCCCCCAAAGGCATGGCGATTGCCAATAATACCCTGTATGTGGCCGATCTGGATAGCGTGCGCTTGTTCGATGCAGTTTCGGGCGAGGTCAAAGGCACAATTGCAATTAGCGGTAGCAGCTTCTTAAATGATCTTGTGGCGCGTGATGATGGAACGGTGTTTGTCAGCGACATGGGAATTAACGAGGCGTTTGGCAGCACTGGTACGGCGGCGATCTATCAAATTGACCCTGCTGGTAATGTTTCGCTGGCGGTCAAACTTGCCGATGGTAATCCTAATGGCTTGGCTATGACTGCTGATGGTACGCTGTTGGTTTGCCGCTACGATACTGCGGTTGAGATTTTTGAACTGACTGCTGATGGTATATTGCAGCCTTATCGCAAGGCTAGCGCTAGCCAACACGATGGCTTGGTAGTGTTAGCTGATCAAAGTTTGTTGGTTTCATCGTGGCAAACCGCCAATATTCATCAATTAATGGCTGATGGCAGCGAACGCATTATTTACCATGGCCCAACTGGCGCTCCCGCCGATATTAATCTTGACCATCAACGTAAAGTTCTATTGATGCCGCTGATTATGACCAACCAAGTGGTATTATGGCCGTTAGCTGACTAAATTTAAAGCCCCGCAGCTTCAGCCAGATCTGCGGGGCTTTGATTCATTTAATTGATCAATTGCCATAACGCTGGCACTGCTGAGGGTTCCCAACCTGGCAGCGAGGTATGGCCTTGGCGACAGATGTAGGTGTTGCCTGCATAAGCTACGCCTGCGCCAGTGGCATAGCTGGTATAGGGTTGCCAAGCTTGAGTAGTTGGATTGGTTGGCGTGGCAGTTGGTACGTTGGTTGGGCGCGGTGTGGCGGTGGCAATTGGTGTGCCGGTTGGTGGCACGGTTGCGGTTGGCACTGCGCTTGGCCGTGGTGTGGCGGTTGGCACGCTGGTTGGGTTGGTGCCGCCAAAGGTCACATCCGAGCAGGTGTAAAAGGCTTCGGCACTATCCGAGCGCTGCCAAATTGAATAGATCAAATGGCGGCCAGTTTTGTTGTTAGGAATGCGGGCATTGATCACATATGAGCCATTAACTAATTGCGGATTGGTGACCTTCAAAAAGGGCGTGGCCTCAAGATCCGACCATTTGAGGGCTTGGGTCGGGCTATAACCGTCGCGAGTAATATAAAACTCGAACGAACCAGGGTGCGGTGCGGTCGCCCGATAGAGAAAACTCATCGAACTGCCAGATGTTAATGGTGTGGCGGGCCAATCGGCGCGAGCTAGATCAAAGCCGGCATACTTGGCGCGGCCTGCACTACACAATTTGCCATCGGGAATTAACGAACGATGCTGACCCGCAGCATTACCAATATTAACTTCATTCCAATCGTAGAGTGGCTGCGTGCCTCCGATATCAATTGCTGCGCGACAAGCGGCGGTATCAGGAGTTTCTGGGCCTTCAAGAAAACATGCATATGTCCGACTGACTGGCGTTTGCATCGCTCCGTGAGCGTTAACTTGGCTGCTAATTGCCAAAACCAGCAATAATGCCGACCAACAACCGACGGTTAAACTAAAGATACGGCGTTGTACCATTGGATTGTCCCCCTCGTACTAGGTTCGGAGCGGCGTGGCTCCGCGTTATGGGTTTTCCAGTTCAACACAACCAACGCTGGCGGACAAAAGCGTAAAGGCTTGATCGTAGTAACATTTAATACGCTCTTTATAATTTCACTGGAATTATAAAGATTCCTTAAGTAAAAGTCAATGATTTTTAAGAAATATGTTGCAAAAGCCCCTAATCGATCATCTTGGTTTAACGATCTATACCAATATTGGCTATAGCATGATTTAACTATTTTAGTGCTAGAGCATTGACAGAGTTGTAAAAATCATTTAATATTTTCTTCAATAATTTGGGAACGATCTCAAATAGTTGTTGCAATTCAAAGACTTTTGCTGCGACTGCTAGCTGAGCAATCTCCATCCTAGATTGAAACCGATCCCAAATGCTGCTCTATTTAATTATGTTGAACTATTGCAGCAGATAATTGTCCTGTTGCAATAGCCCAAAAAGGATCGACCAATGACTGTTCATTTCCAACGGCGGAAACGATCACGCACGCTGATCGCAGCCTGTAGCACGGTTGCATTGACGGCAAGTGTGGCTTTTGGGAACATCTCCTCAGTGTTTGGGGTTATCCAACACGAATCCCGCAATACGACCCCGGCTAATCTCCCCGCCGCTGCGGTAGCAGCTTCCTCACTGATTCGGGTCAACCAACATGGCTATTTGCCCAACGCGATCAAACGCGCTAGCTTGGTCAATAGCAGTAACTCGCCTGTGGCATGGCAATTGCGCAATAGCTCTGGCACAACCGTACTTTCAGGCAATACCACGGTTTTTGGCTACGATGCCAGTTCTGGCGATACGATTCATATCATCGATTTTTCGGGCTACACTGGCACAGGCAGCAGCTTTACGTTAGCAGCGGCTGGCAATCTGAGCCATCAATTTGATATTAGCTCAACAGTGTATCGCCAATTAAAATACGATGCCCTCGCCTACTTCTACCATAATCGCAGCGGAATTGCGATCACCATGCCCTATGCTGGACGCAATGATCTGACTCGACCTGCTGGCCACGTTGGCATCGCTCCCAACCGTGGCGATACCAATGTACCCTGTGCGCCTGGCACTGGCTGTAGCTATTCGCTGAATGTAGTTGGCGGCTGGTACGATGCTGGCGATCATGGCAAATATGTGGTCAATGGTGGGATTTCGGTCTGGACATTGCTTAACCAATATGAGCGCAACCAATATTTAGGCTCGTCGGCAGCCGATTTTGGCGATGGCCGCATGAGTATTCCTGAAAATAGCAATGGTGTAGCCGATTTGCTCGACGAGGCGCGTTGGGAATTGGATTTTATGTTGCGCATGCAAGTGCCTGCTGGCCAACCACGGGCTGGCATGGTGCACCACAAAATGCACGATGCCAACTGGACTGGCATTCCACTGCGCCCCGATCAAGATTCACAGGATCGGGTATTACGCCCACCAAGCACCGCCGCAACCTTGAACTTGGCGGCAACTGCGGCCCAAGGCTCACGGATCTGGCGTTTCATTGATCCAACGTATTCAGCACGTTTGCTGAGCGCTGCCGAAACTGCTTGGGCAGCGGCGCGGGCTAACCCCAACGTAATTGCTTTGGATAGCGATGGAACTGGCGGTGGTTCGTATGGCGATCCGCAAGTTGGCGATGAATTTTATTGGGCCGCCAGTGAACTCTACATCACAACTGGCAAAGCCGAATACAAGAGCTATTTGCAAAGCTCAAGCTACTACCAAGATGTACCCAGCGATTACAGCAGCCGCGAACCAGCCATGACGTGGGGCACAACCGAGGCACTTGGCACAATTTCGTTGGCGGTTGTACCCAGCGGTTTCAATAGCAGCGAACTGGCGGGCGTGCGCAATGCAGTGATCAGCGCAGCCACCGTGTTTGCCAATAACACCACTGGACAAGGCTATGGCACACCATTTAATTCAACCAGCACTGGTTATCCATGGGGTTCCAACTCGTTTGTCTTGAATAATGGCATTATTTTGGGCTTGGCCCACGATTTCACTGGCAACGTGAGCTATCTCAATGCGATGAGCCAAGGTATGGATTATTTGCTGGGCCGCAATGCGATGGACAAATCGTATGTGACGGGCTATGGCGAAAACCCCTTGCAAAACCCGCATCACCGTTTCTGGGCCTTTCAAGCGAATAGTGGCTTTCCTCGCCCACCAGCTGGGGCAGTTTCAGGCGGCCCTAACTCGGCCTTGCAAGACCCTTATGCTCAAAGCATTGGCTTGCCTGGCTGCAACGCCCAAAAATGTTTCGTCGATCATATCGAATCGTGGTCAACCAACGAAATTACCATCAACTGGAATGCACCATTAGCTTGGGTCGCCGCCTATTTAGATGAAAAGGCTGGTTCGGTAATACCACCGACGGCTACGCCAATTCCGCCAACTGCGACTCCAATTCCGGCGACCGCCACGCCACGCCCAGCCACAGCTACGCCAATTCCGGCGACGGCAACCCCGATTGGCCCAACCGCGACGGCTACGCCAATTGTGCCAACCGCCACGCCACGTCCAGCGACGGCAACTCCTGTGCCAACCAACACGCCAGTTGTGCCAACCCAAACGAACTCAAGTTGCCAAGTGACCTATACAATTTCTAACCAATGGCCAACCGGCTTTACCGCCGATGTTGTGATCAAAAACAACGGTGCGGCGATCAATGGCTGGAACCTTGCTTGGACGTATGCTGGTAATCAATTTATTAGCAATTTGTGGAATGGCAATGTGAGCCAAGTTGGTCAAGCGGTCAATGTGACCAACGTCAATTGGAATGGCTACTTAGGCACTGGGGCAACTGCTAGTTTTGGCATGCAAGCGAGCTTTAGTGGCACAAATGCCAAACCAACTGCTTTCAGCTTGAATGGTATCGCCTGTAGCGTTACGCCGTAAGGTTTCTGCTATTCATCGATGATCATCAGAGGCACTACACCGCTCCACATGCATAATCCATGTGGAGCGGTTGGTTTGCTGTTAACGCGAATTAATTAAGGGATGGTATCGCCGACATCCTCAATTACAAATGCTTCATTGGCATCAATCAACCCATTGAGATTATCGTCGTAGCCCATACGTAGAGTTCCGCCATTGCCCGACCATTGACTGAAATCGATCAGCAAAATCTCGTTTTCAAACAAACTAATGCCTTCGTCGGGAGAGTTGAAAATTTCAATCCCTTGATCATCAATCCGCTCCATCGACAGACTAAAGGTAACACTTTCGTCGGGGATAGCGGTGATGGCACGTAGCCCAACGAGTTTGTTTGAGGCATCAACCTCAAGTCGGAAGGAATCATCGGCGCTGAGGTCAAAGTCCTCGATATAGAAATCGAAGTCGTCGGTGGGAGTTTCAAAGCCAAGATACATCGTGGGCGAGGTGGTTGTTTGGGTGGTAAAGGTAATAACATTGCCTTGACTGCCAACAATGACTTCGCTTGGGAAGCCACTTGCAACGGTCGTTTCCACCTCGAAGGTATAGCCACGCCCAATCGATCTGATACTCACGGGAATATTAGTTTGATTTTCACTTGGAGCTGAAAGTACAAAGTGACCATCAGCATTTGGCTGTAAAACAAAATACTTTAAGACAGGGCTTGACCATGAATCAACCAGCGGATTCGACGGTGCCAAATCCATCCATGGCGTGATGAATTCGGGATTGGAAATATCCGCATTTCCTTGATTCACATTTCCCATTCCATCATTTGTCGTTGTTGGTGGTAAAATGATCGGATTGTCCGATGAAGCTGTGGTGTTAAGTAACGGATCTGATTCGGCGCATAGTGCGCAGGTTTGTTGGCCTTGGCGTGGCTCGATTGGTGCAAGGCCTAACGTGAGGCTTTGCGCCGTCCCGTTGTAGTCATCGCTGGTTTGGTTGGGGTCTAGGGCAGGCGAGTATGACCATGTATTGGTTGCAGTATTGACGATCAACTCACGGGCGATCGTGGGGCTATTACTATCGTAGACTTGGATTGCCACTTCGTTTGCTGAAATATCGCGCAGCCCCATCGGCACGACCGAGTGGCCACCGCTGCGATCCAATTTGCTGAAGCGTAAGGTATAAAAGGCAGTTTGGGTATTGGCAAACGCTGTTCGCAAGACGGCTACTAGATCGCGGGGTGGGGCGATAATCCGAGCCGCCCGCCCAGGATTAGGAATCATGGTTGCATACCAATAGGCAATCTCGCGTTGGAGCTTTTGATTGCCTTCTAACACAAGGTCGCGGGTGCGGGCTGCTCCGAAATCAGCAGGATTCAAGATCCCACGCTGAAATAGGATACTGAGTACAGCCATCCCCTCACAATGCCCATATTCCATCGTGCTATTGACCCACTCCATCCAGCGTTCGGCAGGCGGGGTGAGGGTACAGACATCATTTTGGATGGTGGCACATACTTATGATCCATAGAGGCGACGCATCTCGACTGGAGTTAAGTTTTGATAGCTGTTCCCGCCATAGTTGGCAAATTGAAAGCCATCGGACATGACGAAGGCTCGATTATTGAAAACGGCGGGAAGATAAATTGGTGCAGCTCCCTGTGGTGTCGAAGCAAAGGTGGCAGGCATCCCAAGCGCCAAAAGCAGGAAACTGAGCAAGGTGACGAGGCGGAAGGATGTGCGCCGCTTGTGAGTTGAATCGAGGAATCGCATAAACGCCCTTTCTTGAAAATCCGGAACACTAGCGATGCGCCGCAGAGATCATGCGGCGAATTATGCTAGTTGCCTTGCCCCGCTCACTTACAGTATCAGTGAGGCATCAGCGTGTACCAAATTAGGATGATGGGTGATTCGTTGATGGTAGTATGGGTGATTAACGAGCGAGTTTACGGTGAGGGCGATGAGATTAATGCGATTTTGGCGATGCTATATGGGTTTGAATTATCAAACGCAATTTAGAACAACCACCAAGTAGTTCGTTACTTGGTGGTTGTTTTTTGCCAAACTAAGGCGGGTGGTAGATTTTGCAAAGCTTGACCAACTGTTTTATAGGGCTGTAATAGCAAATTAGCCTCAGTCGCATGCGTTGGTAGCGGCAGATTTACAAATCCTAAATCTTGCTTACAACCTAGGATAATAATTCTTTTGCGAAGCTGCGGTGTTCCATAATCAGCAGCATTGACTACACCGAATGTTACGTTATACCCAAGCTTACGAATATCATCGATTATCAGATGTAATAATTGGCCATTATTAATTCCCTGTAAACCTTTTACGTTCTCTAACAAAAAGTAATTTGGATTAAGATCACTTAGAAAACGAATAAACTCGTAAATTAAATTTCCACGAGGATCGGATAACCCTTTTTGTTTACCAGCCTGACTGAATGATTGACAAGGAGGCCCACCATATGATAGATCGAGTGGTTGGCTCATTAATGATTTAGGTTGAGTAATATCAATAATATTTTGACAAATCACATTTTTATTCGCGAAATGATGTTCAAGACTGGTACATGCATCACGATCGATATCAATTGATGCAATTGTTTGCCATTTTGCATTGGGTAATTTGGCCTGTTGAGCACCTAAATTAAGCCCACCTGCCCCACTGAAAATACTTAATGCTGAAAATAAGCTTTTTTCTGGATGATGAGCTTTTGCATGCTGTAAGATTGTTTGTAATATAGCCGTTGCTAATGGAACTGGAACTGCATTACCGATTTGACGTTGAATACTAGTTAATGAGCCAATAAATTCGAAGTTGTCAGGAAAGCCTTGTAATCGTGCAGCCTCACGAGTTGTAATAAATCTATTTTCAAAAGGATGGACAAATTTATTGAAGATAAAGGCAGTAACTGTTAACGATGGCTTATTAGGATCTAAGCGAATCATCCGTAGATTTGGCCCACCTTGACGTGATGGATCTTCTTTAACATAATAGCGAAAACTTTCATGCCAAAGGTGTTCGGGTAGATCCTGCATTTTTTGCCCAATACCAAGATGATTAATCCGCTCTTGAACTTGCATCCCCACATTACGTGTATAGTGATTCGTAATTTTTGACATAACATATAGTCCTAGAATTGAACTCGATTCTGTTTTAGCTCTTAATCAGATTGAGGAATGATCCAAGCAGCTCGGCAATCACGTCGCAGATAAAGTTGGCTCGTCGGATCACTATTATGCTTGATGATGAGGTATTGGCGTAGGAAGGCATGGCGTGTGCAACGTTCACGATTCCATTGCATCTGGTCTCGGTGAGATTGGTTGGTTTGATGCTTCTCAAGCTTGGTGAGTGTGGTAGGCCTTGCGTGGACAATAATCGTCGCTACTCGCCTAGGGTTCAATTCAGGATGCCGATTTAATGGAACAACCCAATCATTAATTATTGTAGACTCTCCACAATAATAGTTGATAAGATTGGGTATCAGCATATCAAGTGATTCGTAATGACAGAAAAATTCGTGATGAACTGGGCCTGGAATGTAATCCCAGATTTTCCAATAGCAGGCTTGGCGGTTTTCAATCTGCAATGCAATGCTTGATACAAGACTATCTAGTGGCCTTGGTGTTTTTTCCTGTGTAACATCCTGCGACAGATTATAGGTTGGGTGATCGGCGGGCTTGGATACGTTGGCATACCAAAAATAGGGTACTTGAGATGGAAGTCCTTGGCTTCGACGTTGTTGAGCATAGCGGATTGCGGTTGCGACTTCTTCCTCGTCCCATACATGGAATGTTACATCCAAGCCAGCTGCGCGTAATGGCTCAAAACTATCCATATGGTGCTTTCTATGTTAAATAATAAACTCACCATTTTTGTAGCACAGCGCATTATTGGCATACACTTCAGCTTGATGTAAATCGCAGACTAAATCCCAGTGCAGGGTTGATTCATTTTTGCCGCCACACTCAGGATAGGCTCGACCAAGTGCTAAGTGCATCGTTCCAGCCATCTTTTCATCGAAAATAGTATGACCAGTTGGTTTTGTAATGCCTGGGTTCAGGCCGAAGGCAACCTCGCCAATATACCGAGCACCAGCATCAAGATCAAGCATGGTATGCAGAAAATCTTGGCCTTGCTCAGCAGTTGCTTGGGTTACTTTGCCATCTTCAATCACGAGCTGAATTCCGCTAACCAAATTCCCCTGATAAATGCTTGGATAGCTAATCTTCAATCGGCCATTGACTGAATCTTCGATTGGCGCGGTAAAGACTTCGCCATCGGGCAGATTGCGTTTACCAGCACAATTAATCCAAATGCGATCTTCACAGCGATAACTCAAATCAACGTCTGGCCCTTCAATCCGAATTGAGCGACAACTATTGAGGAAGTGGGTAACTTTTTGCTGTTGTTGATGGATGGTCTGCCACGCTGTAACTGGATCTGGATGATCAAGCAGATAGGATTTTACTACCAAGTCTTCAAAATCCCACAGCGACATACCTGCGTCTTGAGCAAAAGCCTCGGTTGGATAAAGCACATCGCACCAGCGCAATTGATTTTGAGCTGCTCTGCTATCGAATAATACTTGGACTGGGCCGAATGCTTTTCGGCGCAATAGTTGGCGTTGTTGATCGGCTTGGTTGAAATGTTTCGTATTTATTTCGCTATAAATATCACACCAAGTAGTCATGGTTTCAATTTCGTGAACTAAGGTGCTTGGCACAAATTGCAGCTGCTCAGGAGTGCCCTCTTTGAGCATAATTTCTTCAAATACCGGATCGACAATTTTGGGAATAACTAAGGCTCCAGCATGGAGTGCCTCGCGGTAGAGCGCATAGAGCAATGGCTTCGCAATAGCTTCAGCTTGAATTCGTAGCAAATCGTTTGGTTGTAGCTCTAATGAGTGATGGACAATGATTTTGGCCAACTGTTGCCAGCGTTGATCAAACACACATATCTCCCATTCAACATGGTAGTTCAGCTGAGTATAGTTGATTCGTCAACTAACGAAAGGATGAGGGATGAAATTTAACCATGAAGCATCCCGTACATTAATTATCTTCGTGCTCTTCGTGGTTAAAAAAGGCGATCCTTCTTGGTGCTTTCGCCAAATTTGACAGCCCATGCCGCCTATGCTATAATCGCTCGCGTTGTGAACAAACACACAACACCGACAAGCGGGGGCGTAGCTCACCTGGTAGAGCGCGACAATCGCACTGTCGAGGTAAGGGGTTCGAGTCCCCTCGCCTCCACCAACTTGCTTGGTGTAACTAAATCGATATGGGGGTGTAGCTCACTTGGTAGAGCGTCGCAATGGCATTGCGAAGGTAAGGGGTTCGATCCCCCTCACCTCCACCAAATCAACTCAAGGCGCAACCCTTGAGTTTTTTGTTTTAGCGTTGCATCTAAGCTGCCTGATACAGGTATAATATGCGCCAGTCACGACCACCAGTCCGTTGTGTTGAGGGAGTTCGATGCAGATTCGTGAAGCAGCTGTTGATGAACATAGCCAAGCCTTGGAGATCATTCGCCAAGCCTTTGTTGAATATGAAGCGATCCTCGATCCGCCCTCTAGTGTTGGCTGGGAAACCGTTGAGAGTTTTCGCTCGCGCATGGGCGATGGCGGGGTATTGGTCGTCGAATCGCACAATCAATTAATTGGCTGCGTGCTGTACGAGCGACGTGGCAGCGATACACTCTATTTGGGACGCTTGTCGGTGTTGCCCGCCTATCGTGGCCGTGGTTTAGCTAAACAGCTGATTGTTGCGGTTGAAGCAATTGCCCAAGCCGAACAGCGTCAGATTATTACGATTGGCGTGCGTCTAGCCTTGCCGCACTTGATCGCCATGTATCAACAATTGGGCTACATCATTACTGAATACCACAGCCATCAAGGCTATCCTGAGCCAACCTATGTGACCATGCAGCATCAATTACGCACCACCGCAGCATAAAGTAGGGCTTTGAATGTATCTCAAACGACTTGAAATTCAGGGATTTAAAACCTTTGCCAATCGCACAGTGATTGAGTTTCCGCTAGGAGTGACGGCGATTGTCGGGCCAAATGGTTCGGGCAAGTCCAACGTTACCGATGCGATTCGTTGGGTGCTGGGCGAACAAAGTTTCTCGGCTTTGCGCTGTCGCCGCACCGAAGATCTCATTTATAGCGGCGGTGGCAAACGTGCCGCCCAAGGTATGGCTGAAGTCGCCCTAACGATCGATAATACCGATCGCACCTTGCCGCTCGATTTCAACGAAGTCACAATCACGCGCCGCTCGTTTCGCTCTGGCGAGAATGAATATTTCTTGAATAAAAATAAAGTTCGTTTGCGCGATATTCAAGAAGCCACATCGCCCTTGGCTTCGAGTTATACCCTGATCAATCAAGGTTTGGTTGATGCTGCCTTGACTTTACGTCCCGAGGAGCGCCGCAGCTTATTCGAAGATGCCGCCTCGATTAGCCTTTCGGTCAGTAAACGCGCCGAGGCCGAGCGGCGACTCAAACAAACCGAAGACAATCTAGGCCGCATTTTGGATACCTTGGCTGAGATCGAGCCACGTTTGAAGGTGCTGCGCCGCCAAGCGCGTGAGGCTGAGCAGGTTCATGAAATTGAAACCGCCTTGCAGCAAGCCCTGCTGATTGCTTATCGCCGCCAGTGGCAGGCCGCCCAAAGCTTGGTCGCTCAAGCCGAAATTGCTTTTGCTAAGGCCGAAAAAGTTCTAGCTCACGCTCAAGTTGGCCAGGCTCAAGCCGAGCAACAACTTGGTGCATTACGCCAGCAGCGTGATCAGCAGCAGCAATTGGTTGAGCAACAACACCAGCAATTGGCCCAATTTGAGCGTGAATGGGAAGCCGTGGAGCGTGAATGGGCGGTGTTGACTGAGCGCCAACAAGCGCTGATCACCCGTCGCGCTGAGGCTCACGAGCGTCAGCAAAGCCTAGAGCGAGAGCAAACCCAAGCCCAAGCGCGAGCGCTTGAGTTAGCTGAACAGGCTGCCCAAGCCCAAGCGGCCTTGATTGCTCAGCGCCACGCCTTAACCACAATTGAGGCTGGCGAACAAGCGACTATTGCCGCCCGCCGCGAAGCTGATCAAGCCCTCAAACAAGCCCAAGAAGCTGCTTTGCAAGCAACCAGAACCTTGAACGAGGCTCAGCAACGGGCCAAATTGCAGCAAGAGCGTTGGCAAGCGTTGGCCAATGAATTAACCACCAACCAACAGCAACTTGCCGCTAGCCAAACGCGCATTCAGCAAGCCCAAACCACCCTTGAACAAGCCCAACAGCTATATCAACAGGCCGAAGCTGAGTTTAACCAAACTCAAGCCAATGAAGAGGCTGCCCAAAAAAGTTTGTTGGAAGCCCGTAATCTGCGCCGTGAGCAAGAAGAAGCTGTGGCCTACGCCCGCCGTGAAGCCGATGCCTTGCATAGTCGCTTGGATGCCTTGCGCCGCACTGCCGCTGCCGGAGCTGGCATGTTTACTGGGGTTCGGGCGGCTTTGCAATGGGCCGAAAAGCAGCACCAGCAATTTGCCGTGGTTGCCAGCGTGATTGAAGTGCCTGCTGAGTTAGAAACGGCCTTGGAAGTGGCGTTGGGTGCACGCTTGCAAAATATTATCGTGCCCAATTGGGAAGCCGCCGAAGCCGCGATTGCTGAACTCAAACGCACTGATGCTGGCCGTGCTACCTTTTTGCCGCTCGATACGCTACGCACGCCACGCCCAAGCCGCATTCCCCAAGGCAAAGGGGTTTTAGGGCTTGCCAGCGAGTTGGTGAACTATGCCGAGGCCTATGAACGGGCGGTGCAGCATTTGCTTGGGCGCACAATTGTGGTCGAAGATTTAGCCACTGCACGGCGAGTTTTAGCCGAACTTGATGGTGCTTGGACGATTGTGACGCTTGGTGGCGAACAAGTTGGCTCATCGGGGGCGATGACTGGTGGCGCTAGAACTCGTGAGGCTGGTACGTTGCGCCGCGAACGAGAATTGCGTGAATTGCCCGCCCAACTTGAGGCCGCCCAACAACAACTCGCCGAGCATGAACAACAGCTCAAGCAGGCGATTGCCGCAATTGGCAATGCTGAAAAAGCAGTTCGTGAGGCCGAGCAAGCCCGCCGCAGCAACCGCACTACCATGGAAAAAGCTCGTGATAGTTTGGCGCAACGCCAACGTGGCCTTCAGCAAATTGAGCAAGAGCAACAATGGCAACAACTGCGCAGCAACAATGTTCAACAAGAGCAAGCCCGCCTTGCCGAGCAACTTGCCGCCAGCCAAACCGCAATTGAGCAGGCGCAAATCCATGGTGCTGAGCATGAACGTTTGGTTGTTGCTGCCCGTGAGCAAGCCGAAACCGCAGCGGCGGCCAGTCGGGCTAGCGAAGAACGGGTTGCGGCAGCACGAGCAGCGATTGTCTCCAGCGATGCAACCTTGCAGGCGACCCAGCGTGCCCAACGCGATCAGCAACAGGTGATTGATGGCTTGGTGCGGCGGAGCCGTGAAGATCAGCAACGCCAGCACGAGTTGGTTGAACAATTGGCCTTGGCTGAAGCCCAAAGCGTGCTTGTAGCCGAACGCCGTCAGCAAGCCCAGCTGCAACGTGAGGCCGTTTATGCCGAGCAAGCCCCGTTGCTCGAACGCTTGAATCAGGCAAATTTGGCGCTGCAACACGCCGAATTGCAAGAGCGGGCAGCCTCGCAGGCCTTTGTTCAAGCGCAAACCAGCCTTAGTCGGGCTGAAAGCCAATTGGCGACAGCCAACACTCGCCGCGACCATGTGTGGGAACGTTGCGCCGAAGAGAATATTGATATTGAGCAATTGGATTTGCGCCAAACGCCTGAGGTTGAGCAGGCTGAATTATCGGCCCAAGCCTTGAACGAGCAAATTGATCAGTTGCGCAACAAACTGCGGCGAATGGGCACGATTAACCCACTTGCGCCGCAAGAATATGCTGAGCTTGGCGAACGCAATCAATTCTTAACGGGCCAAGTCAGCGATATTCGCCAAGCGGCTGATGGCCTGCGTGAGTTGATTAACGAGCTTGAAACGGCCATGAATAGCCGTTTTGCCCAAACATTTAGTGCCGTGGCCGAAGAATTTAGCCTAGCCTTTACCCGTTTGTTTGGTGGTGGTACAGCCCAGTTGATTTTGAACGACCCCAATAGCAGCGAAAGTGGCATTGATATTATTGCCCAACCACCAGGCAAACGCCGCCAACCGCTCTCCTTGCTCTCTGGGGGCGAACGTTCATTGACCGCCGTGGCACTGTTGGTGGCCTTGTTGAAAGTTAATCCCACGCCGTTTTGTGTGATGGACGAAGTTGACGCAGCCCTGGATGAAGCCAATGTTGTGCGACTTCGTGAACAATTAATTGAGATGAGTCAACAGACCCAGTTTGTCTTGGTGACGCATAACCGTGGTACTGTGGAAGCGGCTTCAACCTTATATGGCGTGACGATGAATCCTGATGGAGCTTCCAAAGTGTTGTCGATTCGCCTTGATCAGTTGGTCGATGATGGTGGGGCAGTGCGAATTGTTGAGACAGTTGGTTAAGAAACTACCACACTATCCGGCCAAAGATTGTGATACACTCTATGCTGAAACGCCTATGTTTCCTCGTTGGTTGGGTGGTGCTGGCTAGTTTGTGGTGGACAGATCTAGCAGCAGCTCATGGCGGCAATTACATCATCAATGAGACACGAAATCAATATTTTGTGGTCGTTTCGTTGGCTCCTGCGCCAATGAGCGTTGGCCGTGGCGATGCCAGCATTGCGGTGCGTAACAGCAACGATTATGCCGCATTGCCTGTTGAAGCAATTTCGTTGGTGTTGATTGATCCTGATGGTCAAGAATTTCGCTACACGCCTGCGCCCGAAAGCCGCCCAGAAGATGCAATTTATGGTTCGCATGACCTCGATTTTTCGAGCAGCGGCGATTGGCAATTTCTGATGAGCTTCAGCGAGGCTGGCCAAACCCAAGAATTTCGCACAACCGTGAATGTTGCTGGTGGCATTATGCGCTGGCTCAACGTAATTCTCTACATGGCACCTCTTATTGTGCTAGCAATCTTAATTACCTTGGCAGCGCTGCGCAATCGGATGCTGCGCAAGGCGGCGATGGAGTCGGATGCCCATGCAACATAAATTCAATCGGTGGCGGCTAATTGCCCTGTTGTTGACATTAGGAATCCCCGGTTTAATTGCTTGTGGTGAGGCGGCTCAGCAAGCGACACTTACCCTAGGCGAGCCAGCCGTGCCTTATATCGAGCCAGCATTTGGCGAAAAATTAGCCAGTGGTCAGGCCTTATTTGGTCAATATTGTGCCAATTGTCATGGCCAAAGTGGCGAGGGTATGGGGCCGTTTCCTGCGCTCAACGATGGCATGCATGCCTATTCACACCCCGATTGGGAATTAATTTCGCTGATTCGCGATGGTAAAAATTCGATGCCAGCCTTTGGCTCGCAACTCAGCGAAGAAGAAATAATTACGATCATCGCCCGAGTGAAAGCATGGTGGGGGCCGGGTAAACTATCCGAGCAACGCCAATTATGTTTGATCTCGCCGGGGCCAACTCCGACCTTGATGCAATAAATTCATGAAGCAACACTGGCACAAATTAACCAACAAACAGGCATGGCTGCCAATCGCTGGTAGCCTATGTGGCTTGATCCTCACGCATGGGATTGCCCTAGCCTGTATTGTCTATTGTGCCGTGATTCAGTCCGATAATCCATTAATCGCCCATCATGGGCATCATCATCACCAAACCCAAATTCCGGTTATGATTGATGATTTTCAACATCTCCAACCTGCGCCGTTTACTTCAGGCGTGCTGGAGCAAGGCCATGAAGTGCCCTTGGCTTTAGCAACCTTGCTGATTTTGCTTGGCTCAATCCGAATTGCCCGTTGGATCTACCGCGAATTAGGCTATCTTGGGCGTTCATGGATCGAGCGTCCACTTGCCCCGCCGCCACGTTACCTTGGTTGTAATGCTTAATCTCATTCGTTTGATCGGTTTTGGCATTCTTTGGCAGATCGTTGTGATCTGCTGCAATCAAGGATTTACAGAATGAAACGTTTAATTGCATTATTAGCATTGGTAATTATTTTTGCTCAGCCAAGCGTTGGTTCAGCACACTCAAAATTGGCTAGTTCAACCCCCGCCGATGGCTCGAAGTTGGCAGCCGCGCCAAGCGAAGTTGTGCTGACCTTCAACGACGAATTGGAATCCGAAGGCTTGAAATTAAGCGTTACCGATGCCAATGGCGCTGTGGTTGATACCGGTGATGGTCGGGTTGATTTGGCTGATCTTGAGCGCAAAACTATGCGCGTTTCGTTGAAATCGGGCTTGGGGACGGGCAGCTACACCGTTCGTTGGTCGGTGGTTGGCAGCGATGGTCACGAAGTAACTGGTTCAATTGGCTTTGCTGTGGGCGATGCGGCTGTGCCAACCCCCGCCGAGCCAGATCATCACAGCCCAGGCTTGCCAGCAACTGGTAGCAATGGCTTCAATCTTGGCATGCTGGTGGCTGCAATCATTATCTTTATGATTGCTGGCGTGGCTTTGCGCCGCCGCTCAGTTCGTGCCTAAGCCTGTAGTTTGAGTGATTAAGCGTGCTAGGTTGCGGCCTAGCACGCTTTTTTTGCTATAGAGGAATGGGGATCGGTTGTTGGGGGTGTGGGATCGGCGATTGGGTGTGATTTACCGTCGATTGACATGCCCTCACCCCCTAGCCCGCCGAGCAAGGCGAGGGGGAAGCCTTCGATCATGAAGCGTGGAACGCCCCTCGCCCGCCGCAGTGGGAGAGGGATCGGGGGTGAGGGATCGTAAATCCTAGCCCGACCCCTACTAGATTTAAGGAACAATAGCTATGAAGCGGATTTTAATTGTAGCTCTATTTGTGCTGTGTTTATGGCCAAGTGTGGCGGCGGCTCATGCCTTGGTTATCGAGAGCAGCATTGTTGATGGGGCGGTGCTCGATGTCGCACCTGCCGAGGTTGTGTTGCGATTTAGCGAGCCGCTTGATCGTAGTTATAGCTCGTTGACGCTCTACAATGAGCAATCGCAGCCAATTGGCCTACCGCAAACCCAGTTTCCTGCTGCCGATAGTATGCAAGTGGCCTTGCCTGCCGAGCTTCGGCCTGGCGAATATACCTTGATTTACAAAGTGCTTTCGACCGCCGATGGCCATCGTTCGGCTGGCTCGTTGCTGTTTAGCATTGGCACTGGGGTTGCTCCCACCGCGCCCTCGGTCGAAGTTAGTGCAACCGCCAATGCTGGCTTGAATTGGGGCGTGGTCAGCGGGCGTTCAATCGCCTTAACTGGCGGCTTAGGGGCGATTGGCGGCTTGGCGTGGTTGTTGATTTTATTATTGCCAGCAATTCAACATAATCCTGAATCACGTTTGCCGTTGCTGGTTCGCCCAACGATTTGGCTGACCCAGCTGAGTTTGGTTTGGCTGTTGATTGGCTCGGTTTGGGAATTTGTGGTGCGGGCCAGCGATTTTGGTGATGGTAGTTTAGCCTCAATTCAATATGCCGATGTGCTTTCTTCGATGGCGATTAGCCGTTGGGGCGTGTTGGCCTTGATTCGCTTGGTCGCGATCACACTGTTAATTCCGCTGACGTTCTTGGCTGCTTACCAAAAACCAATGGGCTATGTTGCCTTGGCTTTGGCAAGTTTAAGCCTATTGACCTTTAGTATGAGCGGCCATGCAGCGGCTAACATCGACGATCCAATCACGCCGGTGGCCTCAGATTGGATGCATATGCTGACGGCGGCGGTTTGGTTTGGTGGCTTGATTGGTATGGCTTTGAGTGCTTGGGTACTCCGTAAAACCGAGGCGGCGCTACGTAACAGCGCTTTGGCTTGGCTGATTGCCCGATTTAGCCCGTTGGCCTTGTTTAGCATTGCGATGGTTGTGTTGACTGGTACGATGCGTACCTTTGACCAATTGCCAACCTTGGCAGGCTTGTGGGAATCGCGCTACGGCCAGACCTTGTTGATCAAGTTGGCGGTGATGCTGGCAGCTTTGTTGCTCGGCTCTTGGCATTGGCGTAAGCTTAATCCCCGTTTGCAAGCTGCCAAAGATCAAACAACTGTGGTAAAAATTGGCCTGACCTTGGGCTTGGAAAGTGCTTTGGCGATTGGGGTGATTCTGGTTGCTAGCGCTTTGACTCAAACGCCACATCCAGTCAAAGCCGCTCCCAGCGCTGGTGGCACTGCCCGACCAACCTTGCCAACGCCAACCCCACGGGTCGCCCAGCCGCTCTATCTAACAGCGCAGCGCGAAGATTTAACCATGACCCTCGATACTGATGATAATCGGCCTGGTGAACGCCAATTTAGCGCAACCGTCCGCGATGCGAATGGCGTAATTCGCCCAGATCGAGTACGCTTACGCTTTGAATCGCTTGATCTCGAAGCTGGCCAACAAGTGGCAATTCTTGAACCTGCTACTGATGGACGTTTTACCGCGACCTCAGGAGCGCTAAGCTTGGTTGGGCGCTGGAAGATCGAAATGCAGGTGCGTCGTTTGAATTTGCCCGACGTAACTGCTGAATGGACTGTGGAGATAACGCGCTAATGCTACGTTTTGCTGTGCCTTCCAAAGGTGCTCTTGCTGATGATACGTTTCGCTTTTTTGAAAGCTGTGGCCTGAAAGTCTCGCGACCCAATCCGCGCCGCTACACGGCTTCGATCAAAGCGCTGCCCGAAGTTGAAGTCTTGCTGCATCGTGCACCCGATATTGTCGAGAAAGTCGCCGATGGCTCGATTGATTTGGGCGTAAGTGGCTATGATTTGGTCGAAGAACTGGGCGGCGAGAGCGATGATCTAGTCGTGGTCTATAAAGATTTGGGCTTTGGCTACTGCGATTTGGTGCTGGCCGTGCCCGATCATTGGATTGACGTAACCTCGTGGCGTGATGTGGCCGATTTGGCGGCGGAGTATGCCCGGGCTGGCCGCCAATTGCGCATCGCCACCAAGTTTCCCAATTTGGTGCGCCAATGGTGTCATCAGCAAGGCATCAATGTTTTTGCGCTGATCGACTCGCAAGGTGCAACCGAGGCCGCGCCTTCGTTGGGATATGCCGATATCATCGCCGATTTGACAGCCACTGGGACAACCCTACGCGATAATCATCTCAAAATGATTCAAGGAGGCACAATTCTGCAAGCGCAAGCTGCATTAATCGCCAACCGACGGTCGCTACGGGAAAGTTCGCAAAAACAACGGGTTGTCCAATCGATTTTAGAGCTGATCGAAGCTCGCCATCGCGCCAAAACCTATGTTTCGTTGATTGCCAACGTGCCAGGCTCGGATGTTGCCGATGTTGGGGCAAGAGTGGTAGCCCATGCCGCCTTGGCAGGATTGCAAGGCCCAACTGTTTCGCCAGTTTGGAGTCGCGATGGTGGTGAAGGCTGGTACGCGGTGTCGTTGGTCGTCGATAGCGCCAACATTTTGCCAGCGATCGATCATTTGCGTTCGATTGGCTCGACAGGCATTACGGTTCTGCCAGTCCACTATGTTTTTGCCGAACGTTCTCAAAGTTTTGCCGCATTGAGCGAGTTGATGCACAAAAGCTAGCAGAAGGTGCTCCACGCTGGAGGCACTGATGTTAACTGCAAGTGAACAATTGGTAACTGCGATTAAATTGCGCGAGCTGGGCTTGCAACGTGAGCAAGCCCTTGCAACCTATGCTGAAATTAGCCAACGTTTAGCCACAATTGAAGACCCCCACGCTCGGATTAACCTGCTTCACGAGCAGCTCCAGCAATTAACCTTTGCCAAACAGCCGCTGCACCCAAGCATCACCAACATGCGTTTATTGAGCGATCCAGCTACGCCTGCGAGTAGCGAATTAACTGCTTGGTGGTCGGCTGAGCTAGAGCGCGAACTGGCTAGCGGCCAACTGCGAGCCGAATTAGTCTCGATTTTCGGCGCACTATTTCAAGAATGGCTTGATCATGCTGAAGTGGCGGCGAGCTACCCCGAGCAGGCCCAGAGCCTCGTTACCCAAATTAATCAGCCAAGCATGGCAACCACGCATGGGGTGGTGCTCGATGCCATCTTTCATGATCAATTTGATCCTGAAACTCGCAGCGAATTGAGCAAAGCGCTACAGGCTGAGCCTGATGAAATTGATAGCGATACACTCTGCGCGATCTTGCGGCGGATTGCCAAAGATAGTTTTTACAGCGCCGCTACCCGGTCTGAGGCTCGTCAGATTTTGGGCGATCCGATTATGCGCAAAGAATTGGCCGATGCGTTGATGATTGTGCGGACGCAATTGGCCGATTGGCGCTGGCCCAAGTCCGGAGTTACGGCGGTTGCTCAATTTGCGCGAACAAAATGGCGTTTATTTTTGCAAGAAGATTTACTGACCGCCTGTTTGCATCACGTCGTTGCTGAACATTGGCAAGAGTATTTTGCTAAGTTTTGTCGGGTCAACAGCAGCTTGCCCCTGAAAAAACTCAAGCGCATCGCCCAAGATCGCGGCTATGATCGCGATTTGAACAAGTTAATTGCCGAAAGCTATGCAGTTTCCAAAAGCGTTAATTTGTGGCATACCCTGCGCCGCCCGCTGGCACTCGATGCGGCTGAACAGCTTGAACTATATGGCAATCCGCAATCGATTTTTGCCAGTCGAGCCGCTGAAATTACACGCTTGCAGCAATGGAGCCAATTGGCCGAGTATGATAGCAATTATGAGCATAATCTCGAAGTTGCATTACGCTTGATCAACGCCGAAATTCAGCTTGGCTTGCACGCCACGCCCGACCAAGCCATCTATGTGCTCAAAACCGATTTCCGCGATTATTATCCATCGCTCAATCAGCAATTTGTGCTCGATGTGTTGCAGCGTATGGGCTTGAGCCAGCAGCAAATCGGGTTTTTTGCTGAATATATGGCAGTGCCGTTGCAAGTCAATCAGCAAGCGACCCAACAACAGATTGGCATTCCCAATCATCGTCCAATTTCAGACATTTTAGGCGAGTTGGTGTTGCGGTTGATGGAGCAATATCTTGAGTTGCATGCTCATGTGCAAATCGTGCGCTTCGTCGATGATTTGACGATTATCGCCACCGATCCTGATGAAATGCGCAAAGCATGGCAAGCACTACAAACCTGGTGTACTAGCTGTGGCCTGAATTTGAACGAGCAAAAAACTGGCGCAATGGCAATTAATGACCAATTACCCAGCGAATTACCGCATCAAGCGCCGCATTGGCTCTTTTTGACGCTTGATGCGCAAGGCACATGGCAACTTGATCATAGTCTGATTGGCGAATATATTAACCAAACTGCCCAGACTATCACTAATACACCTGCAATTCTTAATAAAATTGAGGTGTATAATGGCGCTTGTACCTACCTATGCCAAGCGATTGGTCTGCGGGTCAACCTTGGGGCTAGCCATCGCGAGCAGGTGCGTACAACCTTATGGCGCTATGGTCAACAAATCATTCAACAAGGCAGCATGGTGGCCTATATTGGCGATTTGATTCACCAGCGTTTGAACAACAGCGTTAGTTTGCCTGAAGGTTGGTTTCATTGGCCAATCACCGCTGGCGGCTTGGGCATTCAGCAACCGTTGATTATTGCTCACAGTTACCAGCAAGCGTGGCAAGCAGCTACAGCGCCAAGCGTGCCAACAGAACGGCTGGCATGGTGGCAACAAAACGATAATCCATGGGGCAAGTTTTATCGCCATTGGTTGCAGAAACTTGCGGCAACTGAGCCAGAAGCCAACAGCGTATTAACGTCATTGACCGATGATTTTATTGCACGAGGCGGCGAGGTTCGCAATGGCGAGCAACATGGCTTATCGGCCTATTGGCGCTGGGTGCTGGCACTCTACGGCCCTCAAATGCTTGAACGCTGCGGAAGTTTTCGTTTTCTCTTTACAGAACTCGTGCCATTACAACTGATTGCACGTAAATCAGCTCATAAATTGCACGGCGCGGTCGAATAAACTGCCTCGCGAGAGAAATGACATTTAAACTCCCAATCGTGATCTAATAGTTAGTTTTTGTTAATGTTAATTGTCGTCAAGTGAGGTGATTAATAACTCCTACAGGGGATCTTTAATCACCTCAACATAGGATAACGAATCACCTATTTCTACTCCCTTGACTGTGATTAACAATGCTAGCTAGCTATGTTAGTATTTGTAAACGTTTACACAAATTAAAAAGACCTAACTATCTGTGAGGAAGCAAGGACTATTCAACCATTGCTGAATAGGTGAACATTTGCAAAACTTGAATTTAGCTAGGTTCTGCACATTCTAGCCATTCCCCACTAGCGGCAATGTGAGCCGCCCAACCGATGGTGGTGGAACTCGTATAAAGGAAGGAGCGGGCGAACGATGACGATCATGCTGCTCTCAGATCATCGCGCATTTCCTGCGCTACGTGATCAAGCCCTGCCAAGTTTAGGGATTTTCACGCTACATCCAACGTTCAATGTCGAACCAATTATGAATACTCCCAGCGTGCAACGGGTGCATGAAGCCCATAGCGGAGTACACGTAGTAATTAAGTCGTTTGAGCATAAAACGGGCTTAGATGGCCGGCGATTTTTGCCCACCTACTCACGCACGTTGTTGAACCGCGAAGCCACGACGCTGGCGCAATTGCATGCGCTGGGTTTTGCCCAAGCCCCCTATTTGGTGCCACGCCCACTGGCCACCGACCCTGAGCGCCTGCTGTTGATCACTGAGTGGCTGCCAGGCCAAAGTTGGGGTTCAATTCTCGAAACCACCCTGCAGACTCGCAATCTTGGCCCATTGATGGCCTATGTCAATACGATTACTGGCTGGTTGGCCACCTTGCACCGTCGAACTGCCACCACCGATAAAATTGATGTGACCAATGCTTGGGAATATTGGGAAAAATTGTTGCGCCAATTGCGTGAACAAGAATTGCTCAATCATGCAGCCTTGGCAAATTTACGCATGCTCCAAGTACATTGGGATGCCAGCGGTGTGCTGCATCAAGGCCTGCGTTCGATGATTCATGGCGATGCAACTCCGGCCAACATGCTCTTTACTGCTCCGGAGGAACTTGCATTAATCGATTGGGAGCGATCCCGCCACGATGATCCAGCGATTGATATTGGTTGTATGGTGGCTGAATTGAAGCATGCCTTCTTCAATGCTACGGGTGATCCAACCGCTGCCGAGTGGTTAATCCGCCGGGTTTATGATCGCTATAGCTTGTTGAGCGATTTTGATCAAGAGGAATTTGCCGCCTTTACCCAACGTGGCCAATTTTATATGGGCTGCTATTTGCTGCGGATCGCTCGCAACGAATGGTTTAGCTGGGAATATCGTCAACGGTTGGTCGCGGAGGCACAGGCATGCCTGGTCGTCCGCTAGTATTGTTTGATATTTATGGCACGCTGGTTGATGTGCATACCGACGAACATCAGCCAGCGTTGTGGCAACACTTGGCGCAGTGGTTGCGGTATCGTGGTTTGGCTTGTAGTGCTGATAGTTTACATAAGCGTTATTTTGCGGCGATGCAAGCCAATTTGCCAGCCCATGAAGCCTACCCCGAATGGCAAACTGAGGCGGTTTGGGCTGAGTTGCTCGCTGAATTTGGGCTTGATCCGGCTGAGGCGGTGAGTATCACTCAATTATTACGAGTGTTGAGCATTAAGCATCTACGACTTTTCCCCGATACCAAAGAGGCCTTGCGCATTCTACGCCAGCACTATTGCTTGGGCATTGTTTCTGATGCGCAGCGAGTGATTGCACTGGCTGAATTAGCTGAATTAGAAATTCTGGAATATTTCGACCCAATCGTTATTTCTTCGGATTATGCCTATCGTAAGCCCGACCCGCGTTTGTTTGCTCATGCCTTGGCTCAAGTCGAAACTCCGGCCAACCATCCTTGGTATATTGGCGATAATCTGTTTCGCGATGTGCAAGGTGCGCAGTTGGCAGGCTTACGGGCGGCCTGGGTCAAGCGACCGCAAGCCACCACCGAAGCCTCGCAGCATACCCCCGATTTGATTGTGCCTGATCTCATGACCTTTGCGCTGCATTTGATTGCGAACTTCTAGCTTACTTGAGCAAAGCACTGAGCCGTCGAATATCGCTCCAGTTGGTGCTGCTCTCAGGGTTGCCAATCGGCGTGTAGAGTGTATCGAGCGCAAAGACTTGCACCGAAAATTGTTGACCGCCCACCGTGATTCGTTTGCTTTCGCCGAGTGGCGAGCCAAGAAACCGCCCAGCCTTGGCCTCGTTCATTGCATATTGATGAAAAGCCCACTCTGGATGATAGGTTGCACCAACCGCCTCGAACGCTGCGACCATCAAGGCATCTTGTAATTCAGCCACGCTTGGACCTCCTGTTGAAACTACCACAGGCTGCGGATCTTCCGCCTGCCAACGAGTTACCAATCGCTCAACATGCTGGATATAGGCTTTTTCGTTGTTGCCATCGGATGAAGGGGCATAGACTGGAATCGCCGCATCGACCGTCGTTAGGCCACGTTCTTTGATATAGCGATTGAGAATTCGCTCACACCAATCGCGCAACCCATCCTGCCACGAACGAAAACAGACGAATTCGCCATGACCGCTAGCACTTTGCACGGTTCCGGCAGCTCGTTTGGGATCGTAAGGCGTGCGAACATTGCCCCAATTGAGGCTTTTGGTTGAAACACCATCAAGGCCAAATTGCGATTCGTGGGCGAAAAAACCGAGTGCCACTGCTGGATCTAAGCCATAGCCAACAATAATTTGGTAGCACTCATCGGCAAAAGGGGCGACGGGCGAGCGACCAAGCTCTGTGCCACGTTCGAGCACGCGCCGAAACTCTGCTTGCGAAATGCGTGGGGCGGTTTGAAAGGTTAAGGCCATCGTTGCAACCTCCGTTCAATCCAGACGCTTGGCGCTAGTATAGCTGCTGGTTGGGGCTTTGGCTAGAGGATCTAATCATTTGATGTTTTATAGATATGATTAATTAAATCGATGATAAATCCTAAAACTTTTAATACAATAATCATACCTATAATAATAGGTATTGCTTGCTTTTCGTATTGGGAAAAGGCGATAAAGATTGTTATAACGATTATAGATATAGATAAAAGCCAATGTATTTCGATTAAGTCACCTTTATCAGGTCGCGGCTTACTAGCCAGCCATTCATTAAGGATTTTTTGATTTATACTGATATTATCAGTATTTATTGATACATTGTACATACTTGTGTATTTTTTTTGTCGATTGATATAAAATTATCATAGATACGAAGGAAACACTTGTGTTCTGATCCTGTAAACGATTTTAAAGCTGATAATGAAGGATTTCCAATAGATGTATCTAATATGAATTTTTCATCTTCTTCTTTAAAGTAAAATCCTATTTTCTTTAATTCATCAATCATATTTCTAAAAATTCTTCGTAGATATTTATTGTTATCATTGCGAAATTGATAATAATAATCAAATTCAGATGTATAAGATCTTTGATAATTATCTAAATATAAATAATCAGTAAATAATGTGTAATTTGTGGTTCTGGTTGTTCTATCTTCAGTTATTTCAGCCATACAACTAAACGGAACATAAGGATCGAAATCTTGATATTGTTTATCACTTTTTAGATAGATTGATAACGTTCCAAAGACTTCAATATATTCATTGCTGTTTTGGTGGGTAATATAGTTATTATTAGTTTGATTGATGTTTCCGTTATTACCGATTGCGACGTTGCCGCCATTAATAGTGCTTCCATTAATAGTATTCGAGATTTGTGGATTGTTGGGATTCATGGGGAGCCTCCAACGGTTTAGTGAGCGTAGCGTTTTGTGACCTCACCCCCTAGCCCCCTCCTTACAAGGGTAGGTTTTAACAATTATTGTCAATCACCACCCTTCCGTCCCGCCTCAAGGCGGGAGACGCAGGGGGCTTTAATCCCCCTGCACCCCCTCACGGGCAATCAGAGCTGGCATCCATCCATCGATGAACCAGCCTATCCGTGGTTCGTAGCTGCAACCTACCCTTGTAAGTTAGCCCTTCTCCCGCCGAGCGAGCGAGGGGGAATCATCGTCGCATGAAGGTTGCAACACCCCTCGCCCAACGCTGTGGGAAAGGGGCTGGGGGTGAGGGATTGTCTTCATGGGTATCAGGCAATTACAGTATAACGGAGATAAACCAATTATCAAGCTTAAAAATATAAGGGATCGATAAACTTAAATGCTTATCAATCCCTTGCTGTTACTGTGGCGATAGTTACTCAGCGGTAATTTCGGCCAGCGCTACCCCGCCGCTGACTTGTTGGCCTTGGCGGTAGGGCAGTTTGGCAACAGTGCCAGCGTAGGGCGCGGTCACAGTGTGCTCCATCTTCATGGCTTCCATAATCAGCAATGGCTGGCCTGCACTAACATGCTCGCCTTCGGCTACTAGCAGTTTGATAATTGTGCCTGGCATGGGCGCTTCAAGGCTCGCATCGCCTTTGTGACCATTATTTTGGTCAAGGCTGGGGGCGGCAGCAGGCTGAATCTGATAGCCAACGCCTTGCCAAACGAGGCTATCCTGCTCAAGTTGGCATTGATAAATTCGATCGGCAACCCGCACAACCATGCGATTGAGATGGCGACGCAAAACCACAATCTCAAGTTGCTCGTCGTTGATCGTTACCAGCCATGCTTGAGGCGCTTGCGGCTGCGCCTTGATCGGCACGGTTTGATCGTTGCTTTGATAGCGTAGTTGATGCGGCATGTGGGCCGCCCGCCATGGCACATTCCAAGGGTCGCCAACTAATGCTGCATCAGGATCAGGCTCTAAATCAAACAACGCTCTGGCTGCCAAAGCCAAATTAGGTGGCAACTGACGATGTTGCAATTGCTCGCTAATTGCATAGGTTTGCAGAAAATCGGTGGTTGTGGCTCCGGCTTGGTAGGCTGGCGTGTTGATAATCGCTTGCAACAATGGGATGTTAGTGGTAACGCCAGCAACCTCGAAATGCTGCAAGGCATAGCGCAAACGGGCAATCGCTTGCTCACGCTGCTCGCCCCACACGATCAACTTGGCCAGCATCGGATCATAATTGATCGTGACATGATCGCCAACTGTGACCCCAGTATCCAGTCGAATGCCTGGGCCTTCGGGCGGCGTGTAGCTGCTGAGTTGGCCGATTGAGGGCAACATTTGCACGGGATCTTCCGCATACAAGCGCACTTCAATCGCATGGCCAGTTTGCTGAATATCTGCTTGAGCAAAGGGCAAACGCTGACCAGCGGCGATCGCAATTTGCAATTGCACCAAATCCAAGCCTGTCACCAACTCGGTCACGGGGTGCTCAACTTGCAAACGGGTATTCATTTCGAGGAAATAAAACTCGCCATTGGCATCGAGCATAAACTCTTGAGTGCCAGCATTGTAATAATTGACGGCTTGCGCCAAACGCACCGCCGCCGCGCCCATCGTAGCGCGTAATGCTGGAGTTAATGCAATTGAGGGCGATTCTTCAAGCACTTTTTGGTGGCGGCGTTGAATTGAACACTCGCGTTCGCCAAGATGCAGCATGGTGCCATGTTGATCGCCGAGGATTTGAAACTCAATATGGCGTGGGCGTTCAATCAGCTTTTCGAGCAAAACATGCTGATCGCCAAATGCGGCAAGGGCTTCGCGCTGCGCTGCTGCCAAGGCCGCTGAAAATTCAGCAAGCCGATGCACGCTGCGCATGCCTTTGCCGCCGCCACCAGCTGAAGCCTTGATCAGCAATGGAAAGCCAATTCGCTCGGCTTCGGCCAACAAGCGTTGTTCGCTTTGATCATCGCCGTTGTAGCCTGGCACGGTTGGCACGCCCACCGATTCGGCGAGGCGTTTGGCGGCGCTTTTCGAACCCATGGCCTCGATTGCTTCGGCGGGCGGGCCAATGAAGGCAATGCCTGCTGATTGGCAGGCACGGGCAAAATTGGCATTTTCTGAGAGAAAGCCATAGCCTGGGTGAATCGCCTGTGCTCCAGTTTGTTGGGCAGCGGCTAGCACTGCTTCGATATTCAAATACGATTGAGCGGCAGCAGCTGGGCCGATGCGAATCGCGCGATCAGCCTCGCGCACATGCAAGGCGCGTGCGTCGGCATCGGAATAAACCGCGATTGCTTCGATGCCCAATGAGCGACAAGCCCGAATTACCCGCACCGCAATTTCGCCCCGATTGGCAATTAACAAAGAGTCGAAGTAGGTCACCGTTGACACTCCGCACTAGCGATGCAGGCGAATGCTTGCATCATTTACGACAAATGCAGCCATTGATAGCGTTGATCAGTGGTTGCTACCATTATACAGCCTTGATGCTTGTGCGTTGTGCTGCCAACCTCGGTTAAAATAGGCTTGTTAATATTGAGGAAGTAGCATGACCGAACAATCGATTGATGAATTGTTGCGCTTAGCCAAAGCGGCGGCCAATCAAGGTAATACTGAACAATCGCGAAAATTGTTGAGCAACATTGTGCAACGCGACCCCAACCACGAGCAAGCATGGCTCTGGCTGAGCGGTGTGGTTGATTCTGCCGATAAAATGCGTTACTGCTTAGATCGGGTGCTGGCGATTAATCCAACCAATCAACTTGCACTTTCGGCCTTAGAAGATTTTGCTGAGCTGGCCGAGCAGCGCTTTCGCAATCAAACCCAGCCACTGGAAACGCCAACTCAGCCAATTCCCAGCCAAACCGAGCCACTGGAAACTCCAGCCGCCCCGAAACAACCAACCAAGCCGCGCCCGCGTGCTCGTAATGTGGCCATGCCGCGTCCACGCCCCGAATCGATGATCGAATCGGGGGCGGTGCAAGAGGTGTTGCAAGGCCATCAACGCACAACTTGGGGCTATATTGGACTTTGGTCGGGCTTAGTGGCAGTGCATATGTTGCTGTTGCGTGCACCCAATTTAGCGCAACAAAGCTTGGTGCAAGCGATGGGGGTGGTGCTGCAACTTGGGCTGATTATTGCCATTATTCAACTGCCAGCATGGTGGTTATTATTAAACAACCAAAGCCGGATTCAGCACGAAACCTTGGGGCGAACCACCTATTTGGCCTTGCTGAGCGCCATGCTTTGGCGCAGTAGTTTGTTGCTAATTGCAGGGATTGGGGTGGGTTTGCTCGGCGTTTGGTGGGGCGAGCCATGGCTGGCGGTTTTGCGCTTGGCCCAATTATTGATGGTTGCTTGGAGTGTGTTTAATTTGATGACCCAACTCCTGCGGCCTGCTATTCCAGGCTTAGAACTTGATCGGATGACGAGTGCCAAAATGACCCAAGCCAGCGTGATGTGGTTTTGTTTATGGGCTGCCAGTTTGGTTGCGGCATGGATTTGGTGAGTTAATAGCTGTTCATCATTTTATTACATCGCTGACCTAGTTTGTAACCAGGGGCCGTGCTACTATAAAACCGTTCAATACTGCTAGGAGGAACCAAATGTTCAAGCGAATGTGGAGCTTGATGCTCGTGTTAACAATGGTGTTAGCAGGTTGTGGTCAAGAAGATATCACGGCTGAAAACATCGTTACCAAAATTCGGGAAGGCCAAGCCAATACCAACAATGTTCATGCAATTATGCGCGTCGATTACACCTCGGATCAAGCAACCGGCTTTATCAAGGCCGAAGTTTGGTCGAGCAAAACTGGCAACAAAGATGCTGAAGGCAACGAAATCAAAGCCTTCCGCGCTAAAATTCTTGATGCCAACGATGCTAAGATGGTTGGCGCGGAAGTCGTGACTGATGGTACTCAAGGCTGGTTCTACGACCCCGCTGAAAATAAAGCCTATGTTGGCACTGCCGCTGAGTTGAGCGAATCGCAAATGGGCCAAGGCCAACAAGATCAAGAGCAAGGCCAAGGCGGTCGCGGTCGCATGGATCAAACCGAAATGCTCGGCCAATTGCAAGGTGTCGTTGAAAAAGGCTTGGATGCCTTAACAATCACAATTTTGGGCGAAGAAGAAGTTGCTGGTTTCAATACCTACAAAGTCAGCATTGCGCCAAAATCAGATGCCCAACAACAATTGCCAATCGATTTGTTGGTTGACATCAACGTTTGGTTGGAAGATACCAATTGGATGCCAGTCAAGTTTGTGCTTGATGCCAAAGATATGGGCAATGTCAGCTTTGCCGCTGAAACCCTTGAAGTCAATAAAGGCATCGATATGGCGATTTTCAGCGCTCAGCCACCAGCTAACGCCGAAATCGTCAAGATCGCCGATATGATCAAGGAAATGGAACAAGCTGCTCCAGCTACCGATTTGACCTTGGACGAAGCTAAGGCACAAGCAGGCTTCGAACTGTTGGCTCCCGGCGAAACCTTGGGCACAACCTTGAGCGATGTTCAATTGTTGACCCTTGCCAAAGCCACCACCGTAATTCAAACCTACGCTGGCGCTGATGTGGAATGGACCTTGGTTCAAGCCAAAGGCGATGATCCAGATGCTAAGATTCAACGTGGCGGCACTGAAGTAACCGTCCGTGGCGTTCAAGGCACCTTGATTGAAGGCCGTGGCAATGTTGGTGTGGTGTTGACTTGGCAAGAAGGCGATGTGACCTTCGTGATTACTGGCAACATCGATGGCGAACAAGCCACCAAGATTGCCGAAAGCCTCAAGTAACCTTCGATTACTCTAAAACTGAAGGCCTGCTCAACCAAGTGTTAGGCAGGCCTTTTTTGATCAATGGCTGAATTTGGTTAATCCTAACATACTATGCATACCAAATTAATTCAAAAGGCACAAGTCAAAAATCAAAATGGTTTCTTAGATTAAACCAAGAATGAACTATTTTGACTTTTGACTTGTGCTTTCTGCCTTGAACTACGCTTGGTACGTTCCGGCAGTTGTCGTGCCGCCTTTGCCTGTCCAGTTGGTATGGAAGAACTTGCCACGCTCAGCATCAATGCGCTCGTAGGTATGAGCACCGAAGTAATCGCGTTGAGCTTGTAACAGATTGGCTGGCAAATTGCCGGTGCGGTAACCATCAAAGAAGGCCAAAGCGCTCGATAAGGCTGGCACTGGAATGCCTGCGAGGACGGCGTGGGCAATCACTCGTCGCCAAGCGGCTTGCGATTGCTGTACTTCGTTGCTGAAATAGGGGTCGAGCAACAAGTTCACCAATTCGGGATTATTGCGATAGGCTTCCTCAATTTTGCCCAAGAAGGCCGAGCGAATGATACAGCCACCGCGCCACATCAAGGCAATCCCACCATAATTGAGATTCCAGCCTTGTTCCTTGGCAGCGGCTCGCATCAGCATATAGCCTTGCGTATATGAAACGATTTTGGCAGCATACAAGGCATCACGGAGATCGTTGACCAAGGCGGCCCGATCAACGTTTGGCTGATCGGCTGGCCCGCTGATCGCGCTGGCGGCGTGCACCCGTTCATCTTTGAGTGCCGACAAAAAGCGGCTAAACACGGCTTCGCCGATTAATGTCAGCGGAATGCCATTATCCAAAGCGGAAACGACCGTCCATTTGCCTGTACCTTTTTGGCCAGCGCTATCCAAAATCTTATCGACCAACGGTGCTCCATCGCTATCTCGGAAGGCCAGAATATCGCGGGTAATTTCGATCAGATATGAATCGAGTTTGCCCGCGTTCCATTCGCCAAACACGCTGCTCATCTCGTCGGCGCTCAAGCCCAACGAGCGCATGACATCGTAGGTTTCGCCGATCAATTGCATGTCGCCATATTCGATGCCGTTATGCACCATCTTGACGAAGTGGCCAGCGCCGCCCTCGCCAACCCAATCGCAACATGGCGAACCATCATCAACTTTGGCCGCGATGGCTTGGAAAATTGGCTGCACATGCGGCCATGCGGCGGGCGAACCACCAGGCATAATCGAAGGGCCATGGCGTGCACCTTCCTCGCCGCCCGAAACCCCTGTGCCGATGAACAACAAGCCTTTGGCTTCGAGATCAGCAGTTCGGCGATTGCTATCGGTAAACAGTGAATTACCACCATCAATGATAATATCGCCAGGTTCCAGCAAGGGCACTAATTGATCGATTGTGGCATCGACCGCACTGCCAGCCTGAATCATCAACATCACGCGGCGTGGGCGCTTGAGTTTGCCGACCAATTCTTCCAACGAATGCGCTCCGACAACATTGGTGCCTTGAGCCTCGTTAGCCAAAAATTGATCGACTTTGCTGGTGGTGCGATTATAGACAGCGACCACAAAACCGTGGTCGTTCATGTTCAAAACTAAGTTTTGGCCCATTACGGCCAACCCGATTAAGCCAATATCGGCTGTTGCGTCCATGGGTTCTAAGCCTCCGCACAAAGAATGGCCTTCGACTCTCTCGCTTAAGTATACCAGCCACAGCATTGGGGCGGAGTAACAGTTTAATGCTATTCTATATCAATATTGAGAATAGATAATGCCTCTGACTAACTTATTTTAAACTTATCCCAGCAAGATACCATCTTCCATCATCATTGACCCAGGTAAATGTATCGTAGGTATCTTTTAATGGAACTTGGAGAAATTTACCATTATGAAAAGTAAATACAAGATCTCCACTGATTAACTTGAGTGTAATCATCTCATTCGTTTGTGATTCTACCGTATACTGGGTTGGCGTAACATAGGCATCTTTGATATAAGGTAGAGCCGCCAGAAAGGCCTGTTGATCTACTCCATTATCGAAGCTATCAAGAACAGTTTGGTCTAACCGTCCAGTATTAGTACGGGCAGCCTCAATAAAATAGTTATTCAAATAAGGCTCAACAATGGCTTTCTGTTTGCTTTTATCATAAAAATCGGGATTAACGATTATCTTCATGGTATCACCAAGCATCGCTGTCGTGCGATCTTGGGCACTGACTTTGGGCGTTGGCGGTGGCTCTTTGCCAAAATTGACCATCAAGCCAATCCCTGCACAAACTACTATTAAGCCTAATGTTGCAAAAACTAGCCATTTCAAGAATTTGGCTGCGCCACTTGGCTCAACATATGGGTAGGTCACTTGACCATATTGTGGCTGGGCTTGGCCATAACTTGCTGCTGGCAAACTATAGGCTTGGTTGGGTTGTGGATAATTTGTTTGGTTATAGCTAGGCTGAATTGGCTGAACATAGCCAGTTGGGGTGGTGCCACCCACAGCCGTATTGCTCAATTCAACTAATGAGGCAGCTTGGCTCGAACCGAGTGGTCGAATGCCACTCGGTGCGTTGGTTGCTAATGGTGCTGTTGCGATCGGCCCACCAACTTGGGCGGTTAGTTCTGGCTCAGCTGATTTGCTGCCAAACCACGCCGATTTGGGTAATTCAAAGCTGGCGGCAGCAACTGGGGCTGGTGCATCAAGTTGGTTCAGGGCTTGTTTGGCTTGTGCATTGGTAGGATCGATGGCCAAAATTCGTTGAAAACAATCGCGTTTTTGCGCGGGAACTTCAACCAAATCGGCCAGTAAAAGCCATGTTTCAATGTGCTTGCTATCAAGTCGCAAGGCTTGTGAAGCGAACTGTTTGGCTTTGGCACGATCTCCTACACTCAAGGCTTGGCGAGCCTCGGCCAATAATGCGGCGATTTGCATTGTTCTTCCCTCATTGGTTTGGTACTTTAGTCAGTATTTTCCTAGTATAGCATTCTAGGTTTGATTAATGAAGCGACTTTTGATTGAATTTATGCCTAGCGTAGCCAATTAAATGCCCACCATGCTGCTCCAAGCCAAAGCCCAATAATCAAGCCTGCGCTGATATAACTAACTGGTTTAGCTTGGGCTGGAGTTTGCTGGGCCTTGATTGTATATTCTTGCCAAACAATGCTAGGAATGAGTTTGATGCTTAACATAATGCCAAGCGGCAGGGTCAAGAGATCATCTAAATATCCCAACACCGGAATAAAATCGGGAATTAGATCGATTGGGCTGAACGCATAGCCCAAGGTGCACATTGCTAGGGCTTTGGCATACCACGGCACACGCGGATCACGCCATGCCAACAATAGTACCCGTAGTTGTTGTTTGAGCTGGCGAGCCAATTGTTGCCAACGGGCAAGTTGCTGCCGCATTATTGGGCATCCTCAGGGTTTACATTCAGCAAATTAAGGTAAATTTGCTCGTCGAGCCGTGCCTGACGTAACTGATCGCCCCAGAGAATTGGCTGAATACCGCGCCAACGTTCTTGCAAAAAGTGCTCAATTGCCTCGATACTTTGTTGTTGATCGGCAACTTGGGCTTCGTAAGCAAGAGCGGCGGTGCGCATCGTGCAAAAACCACCTTGGCACGGCCCCATGCCGATGCGCGTGTCGCGGCGCAAATCGTCGATACTGGTTGCGCCTGCTTGCCATGCATCGAGCAAACGTTGGCGGGTAACCAATTCGCATTCACAAATTAAATCACCATAGCTTTGTTCGGCCTCAATTGTTGCCAATGGTGCACCAACCGTAAATAAACGACGTTGATCGGGCGCTGGAATGGCTTCCTCAGCGGTGCGACAGGCGCTGGTGTTTTGCACATATTTGGCAACCAGATCGACTGTACGTTCGGCCATCATGCGATAGGTTGTGTATTTGCCGCCTACAATTGAAACAATGCCGTCTAACCCATCGCGTTGGGCATGATCAAGCACTTTAAAATCGCGGCTAAGATCGCGATCTTCGGTGGTGGCTTGCTCGCGATAGAGTGGGCGCACGCCAGCCCATGCTCGCAGCATGCGGGCTTGAGACAAACCAGGAATTAGAATCTCACCTTCATCCAAAACTGTGGCAATTTCATGGGCCAACATCGAACGATCATCGGGGTCGGGCACACTTTCATCGGTGGTTCCAGCCACGCAAACCGTGCGCACAGGCACGATAATATCGCCATCACCTGGCTGCTTGCAGCGATTGATCACGCTATTAACCAAGCGATGATTAAAGGCCACCATCACACCTTTGCCCGCCACAATATCAACGGCGATTCCAGCCATGGCGGCGATCCGGCCAGCCCACGCTCCAGCAGCATTGACTACGTAGTGGCAGGCGAGATTAAATTCCTCGCCAGTCAGGGTATTGCGCAAGCGAGCGCCAACGACTGTGCCAGCCTCAACGATTAAATTGATCACTTCGTGATAGAGTAAGGTCTGCCCGCCATACTCACGAGCCGAACGTACATTGGCTTCAACTGTCAAAAAGGCATCAGCCGAACCATCGGCAACCTCGAAGGCATGCGAAATGCCGCGATTGAGCGCTGGCTCACGTTGCAAAAGGCTGCTAACCCGCACTTGTTGGGCTGGCACGCCTGCCGCAAAGCACAAACCTAAAAATTCTTCGGCGTAGCGTTTGGGATCTTGGGGCGTGGACACAAAGTAGCCGCTGGTATCCTCGATGCAATGCGGAATGATGCGGCGCAAAATCTGATTTTCAATTGCACAATCGCGGGCTGCTTCGCGGTCGCGGCCAATGTAGCGTGCGCCAGAATGCAGCAAGCCGTGGTAGCGGCCAGTTGTGCCATCGGCCAGATCGCGGCGCTCGACCAAAACGCAACTCAAGCCGCGCATCGCCAAATCGCGCAAAACTCCCGTGCCCGTTGCGCCACCACCAATTACCAAAACATCAATCGAATCAAGCATCGCCAAACATCCTTATGCCAGATTAAACAACCCGAAGATCGCACTGTTTAGCTAAATCTTCGGGTTATGGTGCTTATTTGGGTATTAATTTACCAGCGGCCAATTTGTGGGCCAGCGGGAAACATTGCGCCGACCGAAATCCCAGTGTGGATACGCTGAATGACCTCGCCCAAGAGCGGAGCAACTGACTTGACCACCAAGGCTGGCCAGCGTTTTTCCGGTGGCAAGGTGATCGTATCTGTGGTGACAAAGCGCTCGATTGGGCTGCGCTTGATCCGCTCAACTGAATCGCCGTAGAGCAAAGGATGGATACAGCAAGCGCGAACCGAGCGTGCGCCGCGTTCCATCAACAACTCGGAAACCCGCACCATGGTATGGCCAGTTGCAACTTCATCATCGACGATTACACAATCGTGATCAGCCACATCGCCCAAAATTGCCAAATGACCAACCGTGCCATCGTGGTGATTGATTCGACGTTTTTCGACCAAGGCCAAGGGCATATTGACAGCTTCGGCGAAGTTACGGGCTTTTTTGGCAAAACCCAAGCCAGGTGAGACGATGATGCCATTTTCCAAGCCCCACGATTTGACCTCGTTGGTCAGCAGGTGCATGGTGCTCATTTCATCGACGGGGACGCTAAAAAAGCCTTGAACTTGACCAGCATGCAAATCGAGGGTCAGCACCCGTTGAGCTCCAGCAGCGACGATCAGGTCGGCCAGCAAACGGGCAGTAATTGGCACGCGTGGTTGGTCTTTTTTATCGGTGCGGCTATAGGCGAGGTAAGGAATCACAGCGGTAATGCGACCAGCCGAAGCCCGTTTGAAGGCATCGAGCATAATCAACATTTCCATAATCAAATGGTTAAGCGGAGCACCTAATGATTGCACCACGAACACATCTTGTTCGCGGACGCTTTCTTCGATTTTGACAAAAATATTTTCATTCGGAAACGTATGGATACTCAGTTCACCGTGGCGAATGCCAATGTACGAGCTGATCGCCTGCGCTAGGGTTGGGTTGCCCGTTCCACTAAAAATGCGCATTTCATCAAAACGGCTCACGCGGTGTTCTCCTTATGCTTGCAATATGCGGCTGGTTGGCTGCGTTGCCAACCAGCATCTCGCGGCGAATGGCTATAACGTGATAGCTTGTTCAAATTCAGCAGCCTCGGCATGCGGGCCGATGATTGCTAAGTATAAGTTATCTGGGCGAATTAGGCGTTGAGCCACGCGCTGAATATCTTCGAGCGTGACCGCTTCGATCCAAGCCACAATTTGCTCAACCGGAATCACCTCGCCGTAGCGCAGTTCGTGGCGAGCATTGCGATTGGCCACCGACCAAGTATCTTCCAGCCCAAGCAGCATTCCGCCCTTAACTTGCTCCTTGATGCGGTGTAACTCGGCGGCAGTCACCCCATGATCGCGCAATTTGCGCAGTTCTTCGATAATTGCGGCAATTGCATCGACTGCCTTGCTGACTTCAACCCCGCCATACACAATCCATTTGCCAGCGTCATCGTATTCGGCGGTGTAGGAGCCGACGCTATAGGCCAAGCCGCGTTCTTCGCGAATTTCTTGGAACAAGCGCGAAGACATACCGCCACCAAGGATGCTATCGAGCACGCTGAGCGCCCAGCGATCGCTATCGCCATAGCCAAACGATTTGAGGCCCAACACAAAATTGGTTTGTTCGGTTGGTTTATTTAAAAGATGCACAACTGGAGCTGTGCCAAAACTATTGGTGGTAATTGGTTTGGGCACGTCAAGCACCCGATAATGGCTAAATAAGCTCGTCAGACGATCAACAATTTCGGTGCTATTAAAGTTGCCAGCCAACGAAATGACCGTATTACCTGCAACATAATGCTGATCGCGGTAATTCAACAAATCTTCGCGGCTAAAGGCTCCAACACTTTCGAGCGTGCCAGCGATATCACGGCCAAGTGGCTGATCGCCCCACATTAATTCGTCGAGCAATTGATGCACCCATTGAGCGGGTACATCGAGCGACATTTTAATTTCTTCTTGAATCACGCCGCGTTCTTTTTCAATTTCTTTAGGGTCGAATAGGGCAGCGTTGAGCATATCAGTTAACACATCGATGCCGCGTTCGGTATGAATATTGGCAACTTTACAATAATAACAGGTTGTATCATACGAGGTAGTAGCGTTGATATAGCCACCAATGCCCTCAATTGCCTCGCTAAGGTCTTTGGCAGTGGGGTATTTGGCAGTACCCTTAAAAAACATATGCTCCAAAAAATGTGAAATTCCCGTCAGGCGAGCATTTTCATAGCGCGAGCCAACTTGGGTAAAAATACCCATCGAAACTGAATGGGTATGGGGCATTTCATCGGTATAAATTCGCAGGCCATTTGGTAAGACAACTTTTACAGGGGCCATGGTACACTCCTAAAACCTGATTAAATCATCACATTTCGCAATGGTTTAGGTTAATCATAACACGGCATTTTGTGCCAAGGAACAGCTATTTTGGTGGGTTGGTCTAGGGGTTGCTGGTAATGATTGATCGGATTGGTAATGGATGGAATCCTTTAACCTTAGGTCTTACAAGGGTTGGTTGTTGGTTTTCACTCTGCATTAATATCACCACCCTTCCGTCCCGCC
>NZ_DOPT01000069.1:56056-146947 GCF_003512625.1 Herpetosiphon sp.
CCCCTGCACCCCCTCAAGGACATTTTGTGGTGAGCAATTATCCATCGATGAACCTCTGATTCCGTGGTTCATAGCAGAAACTTAGCCTTGGAAGGGGAGATAGGGGTGAGGGCATAAACCATCAAATCCCCGCGACAGAGTAGCCGTGGATGTTGTATAATCGCCAGCGAGATGTAAGAGAAGCTGCGCTATTTCCCCTAATCATTCCCTACTTGGTAAAATCTCTTCACCATCTCAATCACACCATGATCGTTATGGGTGAAAGGGATTGATTGATGTGCTAATCAATTAATGTATAACCCATTTGTTCAGGCTCATCAACTCGTGCATAGAGCTGCTGGATGGGAATGGTTGGCGGCTTGCTGAGACTCGGCTTAAAGGATTCGATATGAAACGTTACAGCTTGATTCTTGGCTTGTTGGTTCTGGTTTTGGCGGCATGTGGGCCAAGCCAACCTGATCCAACTGCAGGGCCAATAACGTATCGCCTTAACGATGTAGGGAATTACTTTGGTGATGACGCAAGCATCTATCTTCCCAAGAACTGTTTCGATCTGCATGAATCAATCACCATGCACATCACCCTGCAAGCAGGCAACATCGATCTTGATCTTGCGCAGAGCTCATTCATTGTGCAAGGTCCGCTGTATACCGATACAGTGCAACGCTTTGTCTGGAATCCTCCCACAGCGGCTGTGCTTCGAGTCAGCGATCCAGCACAGCAGTACGATTGGAAACTTCCCGACCTCGAGCCGGGAATATATATGCTCGTGATTGGCAATCCAACCAGTGAAAAAATCACACGGATGGCGTTTGGTATCACCTATCTGCGGAATTTCTATGATGTCAATATTCCATGTAATCAACTCGAAACAGAATAACTATCTCCGTTCGTCAGTTCATCGTGAGAAGTCATTCGATCGATCTTGATGGTACTAAATGGCGTACAATTGACCATTTGTTCAGGTTGATCAATGCATAAATAGCGCGTTGTAGTGACAACAAGGTTTGGTAGTTTATAACGCGGGTCTTGGTGGGAGCAGATGTATGAAACGGTATAATGGCTTCATTTTCTTGTTGTTGGTTTTTATGCTCGCGTCGTGTATCACGATTAATCGAGAACCAGATCCGCCCCTTGATTCCATCAGCTTGCGTTTCGATAAGCATGTCGGCAGTCAATTTGGTCCAGATGCAGCAATTGAGCTAGCAAAAAATTGTTTTTCCCTGAATGAGCCGATTCCGATACACCTCACGTTGCAAGCAGGAACACGGGATTTGGATATACGAACATCAAGGTTATTTGTGGAAGGGCCGTTGGAGTCTGGTAGTTCTCCCAATCTTTCCCAGATCGATTGGGAACCAGACGGTCTTCCTCCCCTAATTAAGGTCGGCGAACCGATGATTCAAACAACTTGGACGATCACACTGACCATAGAAGGTCGCTATCTCCTCAGGTGGGAGGATGATCAGGGGTCTATTACTCCACTGCCTGCCGGCTTTGGGGTTGGATATCTTGTTAATCAGCATACCACGAGAAAGATACCGCGTGCCGATCTCAAGTAGCTGTTGAATGAGATAATGGAGTCACGATCTATATTAAAAGGTGGTTCTTCGCTGTTTTCGATAGCTTATCTATAGAAGGAGGAATGGTTGTGCTGCGGATTACCATACTCAGGTTCCTCGTGATTATGCTTCTGTTGGTGGCATGTGGGCGAATAAGTCTGCAACCTGTTAACCCAACTGCAGGGCCGGTAGAGTATGCCTTGCAGCAAGGGGGGAATATATTTGGTCCAAACGCGGTGGTTCAGACGGCCAAAAACTGCTGGGAATCACAGGAATCCAAACCGATTGTTATGCAGATTGAAGCAGGTAGTGTTGACTTTGATTTTGCCCAGACCCGTTTTTATATAGAAGGACCGTTGGGTGATGCAAAACAACGCTACTATTGGGAACCAATTGATCCGCCTGCGCGATTAGCCGCCAATGGAGCCGTGTTTCAGCAAGTATGGACAGCTCCGATTACCCAAGAAGGAGACTATACCCTCTATGTGGAGGCTAGCTGGTATCAACAACCGACGGGTTTCGGGTTTGGCGTTGGCTATATTACGGATGCATCGACTTTGACCACTATAAGGTGTGCAGATCTTAAGAAATGAGCAACGGAAGAGAATTTGTCGTTCTTAACATGATTACTGGCTGATCGTCCAACTACAGAAACTACGATTACCCTAATAATCCCCCCTTAATCATTTCATCATGCCAAAGAGACTGTGTTATAATAAAGCGCAGCATATCAGCAATCACCATTAAGTACCGCTTTTCCATTCCATTTGAGAGCCATCGGAGCGTGATATTTCAAGTTCTCCCCAAAGAGGTTGTACAACTTTCAGCCACGGGGTTTATCTGCAATCATCTGCCAAATCAGGATTAACGCTGATTTGGTTCAGGCTATAGATTGATATGCGAATTAAGGCACTGTCGATAAGGAGGTTGATTTTCGTCGTAGTATTCCCAACTCGCCCAGGTCTGAATTCGATATAGCTGAAGGAGTAACTGGTAGTGAAACATCGTTACACTCGTTTAGCAACGGTCTTAGCGTTGTTAACCATGTTAGCGGGCAATTTGAGCGCTAACAATGTCACACGGGCGGCAGAACCCCTCAAGCCCGTTGTGGAAACGGCTACTGATTCGGTTCAAGTGAACCAAGCCAGTGCTAATCGTTCAAGCAAGCCCACAATTGCCCCATTGTATGGTGATTTCCCCAAGTCTGGCAAAGTTAAAGTTATTGTTCAATTCCACGAAGCTCCGTTGGCAACCTATGCTGGCGAAGTTAAGGGTTTGAAGGCTACCGCCAATGCGCAAACTGGCCGCGCCAAGCTTGATGTCAAGGCGGCTGAATCACAAGCCTACTTGAAACATCTTGAAGCTCAGCACGCCAGCTTCCTCAAGGATGTGCAGGCCAAATCAAACCAAATCAAACAAATTGCTGATTATCAAGTTGCCTTGAACGGGATGTTCTTGGATGTTGATGTTTCAGCGATTACCGTCTTGCGCAACCACCCTGATGTTGCATCAGTTGAAGTTGCCAAAGTTGAAAAACTCGATACAGATAGCAGCAACCAATTCATTGGTACGCCAAGCTTTTGGCAAAACCTTGGTGGTGGCAGCACCGGCACGAACGCTGGTGAAGGCATTGTGATTGGGGTGATCGATAGCGGGATCTACAACCCTTCGAGCACCTTGACCACGACTGGTATCCACCCATCATTGCGCGATCCATCACCAGTTGGTGGCGATTACAGCGCGTGGCCAGGTGGCTACAAAGGCGTTTGTGCTCCATCCAACCCACAAGCTCAAGATGGTTCGTTTGGCGCTTGTAACGACAAACTAATCGGGGCTTGGTGGTATAACGGTGGCGGCATCGCATTCCCTGGTGAAGTTGATTCACCAATGGATGAAGATGGCCACGGCAGCCACACCGCTACCACTGCTGGTGGTAATGGTGGCACTGCTTCACCATTCGGCACCGTTTCAGGGGTTGCTCCACGCGCCCGAATCATTGCCTACAAAGTTTGTTGGGAAGAAGATCCAGCAATCAGCGATGACGGCGGTTGTAACGGTGGCGACTCGGTTGATGCAATCGACCAAGCCTTGATCGACGGCGTTGATGTGTTGAACTTCTCGATCAGTGGTGGTAACTCACCATGGACCGATGCGGTTGAAATTGCATTCCGTAACGCTAACGCTGCTGGTGTGATTGTTAGCGCCTCGGCTGGTAACGCTGGTACGGTTGGGAGCGTTGCTCACAACTCACCATGGTTGATCACCGTTGCTGCAAGCACCCAAGCCCGCGAATTCAAAGGCTATGTAAGCAACTTGAGCGGTGGTACGGGCACAGCTCCGTCACCATTGGTTGGTGCTTCACTTTACCCAGGCTCAGTCACTGGCCAAATCAAGTTGGCTCCAGTGCAAGCAGGCGAAAGTGTTGCCCCAAGCTTGTGTCAACAACCCTATGCACCAGGAACCTTCAACGCAACCGATATCGTGATTTGTCGCCGTGGTGTCAACGCCCGGGTGCTCAAATACGCTAACGTGTTTGCTGGTGGTGCTGGCGGTGGGATCATCGTCAACGCTGCTGATAACCAAGGTATTGTTGCCGACTACTGCGCCAAAGTTTGTATTCACCTCGAAAAGAATGCAACCTTGGAAAGCGTTGCTGGCGAAGCCTTGGTAACCTATGTCCAATCAGGCACTGTTAATGGTAAAGCTGATGGCGGTGTCAAGGTTATGGGCGCTGGCGATAAGATGGCCGGCTTTAGCTCAATGGGTCCTTCGCCCATCAAGAACGTGCTCAAACCAGACGTAACTTTGATCGGTGTTGATGTCAACGCTGGTCATACTGCATTCGTTTGGGATGATGGCTTCGCTGATGGCGAATTGTTCCAAGTTATCGGTGGTACCTCAATGTCAAGCCCGCACAACGCTGGCGTGACCGCTTTGATGCGCCAAAAATACCCAACTTGGACTCCATTCGAAATCAAATCGGCTTTGATGACGACTGCTAAGACCAGCGTTGTGAAGCCCGATGGTGTAACCGCTGCCGATCCATTCAACATGGGTGCTGGCCGCGTCGATTTGACCAAAGTATTCAGCGCTGGCTTGGTGCTTGATGAAACCATTCCAAACTTCATCAATGCTAACCCATCAGCTGGTGGCAACCCTGCAACCTTGAACATTGCAAGTGCTGCTAACGAATCGTGCCCAGTCGAATGTACGTGGACACGGACAGTCAAGAACACCTTGAACGTTCCTGCAACTTGGAATGTTAGTGGCTCAACCTCGCCTGTAACGGTAACTGCAACTCCAGCCAGCTTCACCATTCCTGCTGGTGGAACCCAAGTTATCACGATCAAGGCCAATGTTGCTGGCCAACCAATCAACGGCGTTTGGAAGTTTGGCGAATTCCGCTTGACCGAAGCCGCAAACCGTGCTCCAGCCGTCCACTTCCCAATTGCCGTCAAGGCGAGCGCTGGTGGCGTGCCCGAGAGTGTTTCTGCAACCACCCGCCGCGATACGGGTATGGTGACTGCTGGTGGCTTTAGCGCCCTCAACGTAACCAACCTGACCATCCGCGAATTTGGCTTGACCAAGGGTGTTCGCGCAACCGAAGTTATCACTGGCGATACCACCAATGGTAACCCATACGATAGCTTGACCAACGGTGTCTTCTATCGCGCATTGCAAGTGCCTACTGGCGCAAGCAAGTTTGTCGCTAAGATCACCGATACCGCATCAGAAGACATCGACTTGTTTGTTGTCCGCGATGCTAACGGCGACGGGATTCCTCAAGCAGGTGAACAAGTTGCTGAATCAGCAACCTCATCGGCTTACGAAACCGTCACGATCAACAACCCAACGGCTGGTAACTACATTGTGGTTGTCCAAAACTGGCAGGCTTCACCTGCTGCTCCCGACTCAACCACGGTTGATATCTACTACGTACCTGGCAGCAACCTTGGCAACTGGGATGTTGTTGGTCCAGCCAATGTTTCAGGCAGCGAACCATTCAGTGTTGATATTCACTGGGATGAGCCAGCTCTCGAAGCTGGTGATGTCTGGTTCGGCGAATTCGACCTTGGCACCAGCCCAGCTAGCCCAGGTAGCATTGGTCGTACCGCCTTCACCCTCGAAGTGTTGGAAGCCGAAGTCAGTGTTGATGTTAGCGATACCATGGTTGATGTTGGCGAATATGTCACCTACACCGTGAATCTCTCTAACTACAGCGCAATGAACGATACCTTCTATGTAACCAGCACCTTGCCAGTTGGCTTGGAAGTTGATGTGAGCAGCTTGCCTGCTGGCGCGAGCTACAACGCATCAACCCGCACGGTTACTTGGAGTGGTTTGGTTAATGGTGCTGAAACTGGTTATACCTTCAGCGATAGCCGCGATGGTGGCGTAGCATTCGATAACTTCGATGTTTCAGCTGATGCCAACGCTATTGCGATTTGTGCTGCTGCCAGTACTACCTGTGACGAAACCGCACCAAACTTCACCTTAGGCACGTACCTTGTTCGCGCCTACGATGTGAATTATGGCGCTGTTCGCCCATGGAGCAACGGTTTGATTCAATTCGACCCAACGCTTCCATCAGGCAATACCAACTATGTTGCCCAAGATATGCCAAACTCAGCAACTCCTAACGGAGTGTACGCTGGTCTTTGGACGGACTTGGACTTGGATGGTTCTTCAGCTACCGATACTGGTGGTGGTGAGTATTACATCTTGATTGTTGATGGGGTCAATCCAAACGATCCAACTGTACCGTATGTTGCAGTTGAATACGAAGATGCCCAACAATATGACGATCCAACTTCAAACCTCAACTTTACCAACTATGCCCGCGCTGATGGCATTGAGTCAGAGTTCTGTACCGTTTACGGTTCGCTCACTGGCAATTTGACCACCTTCGCCGATGGTGCAGCCGTTGGGATCGAAAACTTGACTGGTACGGTTGGCAACACCTACTACTACAGTGGTGATAGCTCGACCGCCGCCAACTTGCCAACCGCAGGTGCAACCATCTGTACCTCATTGGGTGCTGGCGCACCAGGCTTGCGCTCGTTCAGCTACCGCGCTCGCGCAACCCAAGCTGGTGTCTTGACCAATAACCTTGAATATAGCTCAGCTGCTGATAGCAATACCAGCACTGAAGCTGTGGCTATCGAAGCAGTTCAAGCAGTGTTCAAGATCTTCATGCCATTGGTTAGCAAGTCGTAAGTTTTGACCAATTGTCGGTTACAATGCCCTCACTCAATGCGAGTGAGGGCATTTTTTTGTTGAGATCGCTCAATGTTGTATGATTTGAATCCTTTTTTACGCCAAGCAAGCGCTGAATTACAACAACGTTTACAATGGTTGATCCAAACTGCCGATACTCAGGGGTTAGCCTGCTATCTGGTCGGTGGTTGTGTGCGCGATTGGTTGCTAGAGCGACCAGTTGGCGATATTGATATTGTGGTTGAAGGCGACGCGATTATGCTGGCCGAGATTTGGGCCACCGTTTGGCCAGATCAACTGCATATCCACCCGCCCTTTGGCACCGCTACCCTGAGTTGGCAGGATGCAGCTGGTGTTTGCAGCTTGGATTTAATTTCAGCCCGCAGTGAATACTACCCCCAACCGGCGGCCTTACCAGTCGTTAGTTTTGCCAATTTAGCTGCTGATTTGGCCCGCCGCGATTTTACGATCAATTGTCTGGCTTTACGCCTCGCCAACCAGCCAACCCTATTAATTGATCCACAGCATGGTTATGCTGATCTCCAACAGAGTTTGATTCGGGTGTTGCATGATCAGAGTTTCATCGATGACCCAACCCGCATTCTCCGTGCGATCCGCTTTGCTGCCCGTTTGAATTTTGAACTTGAACCGCAGACCGCTACACTGTTGCAGCAAGCCTTGCCATGGCTTGATCAAACTACACCTGCGCGTTTGTGGAATGAGCTAGGTTTGTTGCTCACCGAGCCAAGCGCTTTGGCGGCGTTAAGTTTGGCGGATAGTTGGGGTGTGCTTGGGCAATTGTTTGGTAGCGGCTGGTCAAGCAGTCTCAATCAACAGGCTGAAATGGTGCTTGCCAGCCAGCCCGATCAGCAATTGGCGATTGTGTGGTTGCTGTTGATGAGCCAATTGTCCCCCAGCGCGGCCCAAACCCAAACCCAGCGGTTTAGTTTGGCCAAGCCGATTCGCTTGATGGTTGAACAATGGCCTGAACTGGCGGCGCTTGTAGCAACGTTAAATCGAACCACGCTCGCGGCAGGCCAACTTGATCGTTTGCTGAGTCCATTTGCGCCGTTGCTGCTTGAAGTATGGGCAAGTAATCAGGCAACATCAATTCAACGCCGAATTAAGTATTATTTGCAATACCTACGGCCAATTGCTAGCGCCTTGACTGGGCGTGATCTGCAAGCCCAAGGAATTGCTGCTGGCCCACAGTATAAAACCTTGCTGGCCGAGGCTCGTGAAGGCCAACTTGATCAATTTGAACGAGAAAACCCGAATCTTTGCTAAGATAGTTGTGGATTATTTAAGGCTATGTATTCGCCCTTGAGCTAGGAGTAATGCCAATGACGACATTCGATTTAAGTGGCAAGGTGGCAATCGTAACTGGGGCATCACGCGGAATTGGTGAGGCAATTGCCCAACATTTTGCCCAAGCCGGAGCCAAAGTCGTGGTTTGTGCCCGTAAATTGGAGAGCCTACAAACCGTCGCTGATAGTATTAACCAAGCAGGTGGCACAGCACTCGCCATGGCCTGTCATACTGGTAAGCCTGAGCAAGTGCAAGCGGTGGTGGCACAAACTTTGGCAGAATGGGGTCGAATCGATATTGTGGTTAATAATGCGGCCACCAATCCCCACTTTGGCCCGTTGCTCAACTCCGATGCATCTCAATGGGATAAAACCTACGAAGTCAATGTAAAAGGCTATTTTTGGTTGATCCAAGCAGCAGCTGAGGCCATGCAGGCGCAAGGTGGTGGCTCGATCATCAATGTAGCCTCGGTAGCTGGCTTACAACCGGCAACTGCCATGGGCATTTATAGCATTTCCAAGGCTGCCGTGATAGCTATGACCAAGCAGTTGGCCCAAGAATTAGGCCCAATGAATATCCGAGTCAATGCCTTGGCTCCTGGCTTGATCAAAACCAAATTTAGCTCAGCCCTGTGGGATAACGAGGATCTGAATCAAAAAATTGTGGCTGGCACGCCCTTAGGCCGAATTGGCACAGTCGATGAGGTTGCCGCCGCTGCGCTATATCTAGCCAGCGATGCTGCTGCGTTCACCACTGGCACAGTTATCACCATGGATGGCGGTAGTTTGGTCGGCGGAATTTTAGGTTAATTTGAGAGCATAGAACATAGAGCATAGAACATAGGAGTCAGAGATCAGGGGTCAGGAGCCAGGAATTAGTTTTAACCACGAAGGACACGAAGCGCACGAAGGAAATGAGGCTATAGGCTTTTGGCTCTTGGCTATATCCTCATTTCCCTTCTGACTTTTGACTTTTGACTTCTGCCTTTAAATATCGGGCATTGGCTCAGGTTCGCCGAGGGCATCGCCGTACCAGCGTTCGAGCCAAGCAAGGGCTTCGTTGAGCCGAGCCTGTGGCATACGGCGATAGGTGGTAATGCCCCATTGGCGATACAAGCCATCGAAAATTGCGGGGTATTCGTTGCGGCGAGAGCGCTCACCAACTACCTGCGCCACTCGCCGAACGGTGCGAGCCAATAACATTGCATTGGCTTCGATTTCGGCGCTCATTCCGCCCATTTCACGCGCCTCAACATCGGCGGTTAGCTGGCGCTCAAGCAACATTTGCTCACGAGTAAGATTGGCCACAGCCAAGGCTCCGCGATAAGCCACCTCGGCTTGAGTTTGCTCCCAACGGTTGGGCAATAGTTGATCGTTGGTTTCAAAGGCTTGTGGACGAAAACTTTGCCAAAGCACTGAGGCCATTTCGCTGCTCAGCGCTTGAATAATTGGCGCAGCTTCGGCGCTAACGCTGTTGGGATCAAGCCCCGCCGCCCATAGGGGAATCAGATCAATCCGCAAACAGGCTTGCCGTTCATCCTCGCCATCAAGGTTGGGTACTTTGAGTTGACGTAATCCTGCTGCCAGCGTCGCATGAGCTTTGATGCGCTTAATCTGTGGGGCATGCGGAATTTCGAGCATGGCACAAATGACGGGAATAGCGGCATAGGTTTGGTTGGGATCAAGCGCGAGAAGCTGGCCGAGATCGCTATTATAAAAATGTTGCATGAAGATCCTTTATCAACAGCTTAGCGTTGCAAACGTTCGACCATGGTGCTGTGCGCGGCTAGCTCCAATTGATCGTCAAGTGGACTGAGGATTGTGCTTGAGCCATAACGCCGTTGCAAGGCTAGCTCCAGCAAGTGGTCGGCGAAGTGTGGGTTTTTGGGCAGCAATGAGCCGTGCATATAGCAGCCAATCACATTTTGCCAAACCGCGCCTTCGCTACCATCTTTGCCGTTGTTACCGTGGCCTGCGAGCACCTTGCCCAAGGGTTTTACGCCCTTGCCGAGGAAGGTTCCGCCACTATGATTTTCAAAACCAACTAAGGTTTGGCGGCCAGTGCCCCAATTGGCTTCGATCAGCAAATTGCCAATTAGGCGTTGGGTGCTGCCGACGGTGTGCACATCCAACAAGCCAATGCCTGGCAGCTTCTCGCCAGTATGAGTTAGGAAATAATGGCCGAGCAGTTGGTAGCCACCACAAATTGCCAACAATACCATGCCAGTTTCGGCGGCGCGGCGTAATGGCTCGGCTTGGTGTTCAACAAAATCAGCAGCAATTAACGCTTGACCGCTATCTTGACCACCACCAAAAAAGGCCAAATCAACACTTTGCCAATCGATGCTACTGCCTGGCATGACCGGAATCAGGGTTGTTGTAATCTCACGCCATGCACAGCGCTGTCGTAAGGTGATGATATTCCCACGATCACCATAGATATTCATTTGCTCAGGGTATAGATGCGCAATCGTCAGGTTGTACATAGCACCTCCACATATTCGCGCCCATTGTACTACGCTCGGCTGCTTAACAAAAACTTGATATTCGTAGCGTATAACGATTAAACTAAGAATCTGTAATGGTTTATTGGGATGGCAATGATGAATATCCCTCACCCCCTAGCCCCCTAGCCCGCACGCGAGGAGAGGGGGAGCCAGCCTAGCTTGAGCGTTGGAACTCCCCTCACCTGCCGCAGTGGGAGAGGGGCTGGGGGTGAGGGAAGATTGACACTTGCTAATGGTATAAACTATAACGATTAAACTAGGTCTTAGTTTGTTTGATCAGAGGATACTGTATGCAGCCGTTTTTACTTGACCCCAAGAATGCCGCCGTGGTAACGCGCCAAAAACCCTATGGTAGCGGCAAATTTATGCTGTTTATGTTGTTGTTTAGCCTGCCATTTTTGTTTGTGGGCTGTGGAGCGTTGGGCTTTTTGCTGCGCGATGTTGGTCAAGCCGAATCGCAGACCGATTGGAATTCGGTATCAATTCAATTGGCTTTTGTAATCTTATTCGGCTTGTTCGGTAGTTTAGCCCTCTATTTCTTTGTGTTGCGACCATGGCGTTTGGCCAAGGCATTGCGCGAGCGTGGCCAAATGTTGCCTGGCCAAATTATCAATGCCCGCTTTGAAAAAGATAGCGATGGCGATTGGAATTTAGTGATTAACTATCAATTCGTTTCGCCTCAGGGCATTGGCATAACCAAAACTCAAAGTCATATTCGTAACGATTTACGTAATACCCCGCCGCCGCCCGCCAATACGCCCGTAGTAGTGATGTATGCCGATGATCGGAATTTTACTGTGTTGTGATGGCCTGCAAAAAATCATTTACACTAGCTAGTAATCCTGCTATGCTAGTCGTGATACGCCTTTCATTAGGGGGATTCTGATCATGGCCGATCTCTCAGCCTTCCTTGACAAAGCCTTCGAAAACTCAAGCTTCGAGGAACTCGCCGATGCTCCAGTCGATGCCCTCGCCGGAATTAGCAAAAGCGATGCTGAAGCCCTCAAACAAGCCCTTGGAATCAAAACAATTCGTCAGTTGGCCGAACACAAAGTCATTCTGATCGCCCAAGCCATTGCTGGCCTTGCCACCGCAAAGAAATAAGCAAGGCGCACGTAGCAGAAATTCGTTTAACCAAAATGCAGGATGTAGCGCTAAAGCAACATCCTGCATTCGTGATTAAGTTTGATATTTAGCGTACCAGTAAACCGTTAATCATCAATTCCCAAACCGCCTCGAATTCTGCTGCGAGGCTTGGCTCACTCCAAGCTGCCACAAACAGCGGGTTGTGAAAACGGGCAGTCGCATGCCAAATCGCGGTGGCCGTCGCATTAGCATCATTCACCACAAACTCAGCATTAGCCACACCTTCATGCACCAAACGCTCAATCTGGGCAATCATATGCGCCACATGTTGATCGGTTACCTGACGCAATCCTAGCACTAAGCCGCTATAGGTGGCAAAAAGCTGCGGATCTTGGCTGGCTCGCTGTTGTTTGGTATGCATCAAACATTCCAGCCAAGCCCGTAATTTAGCTACACTCCGGTCTTGGCGTTGCAGCACATCATCCAACGGCGCTGAAATTTCGGCCAACCAGCGTTCAGCAACCGCATCGAGCAAGGCCGATTTGCTAGCGAAATGGCGATACACACTGCCATGGCTAACTCCCAGTTCACGGGCAACATCAACTACTGTGGCTTTATTCGGCCCATAGCGCCGCAGCACATCAACAGTCGCATTCAAAATTCGTTCGGGAGTCAGCGTTTCAGCGTGCATAGTTGGTCTTCCTGTAGCAAAGCGATTTGCACCATTTTAAGCGATTAGCGCAGCATCGCAAGTGCTTTAGCGTTCGCTATCCAAATGTTGCATCAGATAGGCATTGTAGCGTTCGCCCGCCGCCGCACCTTTGGGAATCGCCCGCTCAATTATGCCTAATTCATCAGCATTCAAGTTAATGTCAAGGCTGGTCAATGAATCGTGCAATTGATGTAGGCGGCGTGCCCCGAACAATGGAATAATATCGGCTCCTTGCGCCACTACCCATGCGCTGGCAATTTGGGCAATACTTGCACCCTTGGCTTCGGCAATTGTTTGCAAGGCTGCAACCAGTTCTAAATTATGATCAAGATTCTCGCCAGTAAAGCGCGGGCCATGGGAACGAAAATCTGAGCCAGCCAAAACCCGTTCTTTCGACCAAGCACCGCTTAGCAAGCCACGCGAAAGCACTCCATAGGCGGTGATGCCGATGCCCAATTCGCGACAAGCAGGCAAAATTTCGGCCTCGATACCACGCGACATCAAGGAATATTCAATTTGCAAATCGACAATTGGATGCACCGCTGCTGCTCGTCGAATCGTTTCAACCCCAACTTCCGACAAACCGATATGCCGCACATAGCCTTTTTCGACCATCTCGGCAATCGCCCCAATTGTTTCTTCAATCGGTACATTCGGGTCAAGCCGCGAAGGTCGATAAATATCAATGTAATCGGTGTTCAAGCGTGTAAGGCTGTGGTATAAGAAATTTTTAACCGCAGCTGGCCGAGCATCGTAGCCGAGCCACGAACCATCAGGGCTTCGCATTGCCCCAAATTTGACACTCAAAACAACATCGGAGCGTGAACGCTCACGCAAGGCTTCACTAATCAGCAGTTCGTTATGGCCCATCCCATAGAAATCGCCAGTATCCAGCAAATTGACTCCAGCATCAAGCGCTGAATGAATTGTCGCAATACTCTCGGCACGATCCGAAGGCCCGTACATCCCCGACATTGCCATACAGCCTAAGCCTGCTGCCGAAACCACCAAACCATCACGGCCTAATTGGCGCTTTTGCATGATTATCACTCCATCGCATAAATTCGTAACTAGGCTTAAGTATAAATTATCAAATGACAGATGTCAATATCTGTCATTGCATTTTAGTAAGCTATTTTGAGCTATGCTATGATAATTACGATTCTTGTGGATTGTGGTGAGGCACGCGATGCAACGGATTTGTATTGTTTCAGATACCCATGGCAAGTTTGACCCACGGATCGAGCAGCTTTTTATAGGGGCAGCAGGGATTGTGCACGCAGGCGATATCGGACGAGCACAGCCACCAATCATCGAACGCTTGGGGGCGATTGCTCCGGTTACGGCGGTGACAGGCAACGTCGATTGGAATACTGCCCTCGATATTTACCCAATTAATACAACGCTTGAAGTGCAAGGCATTCGGATTATGATCCAGCATATTGGCGATATTCCCAAACGCTGGTATCGCCAATTGCCGCAACCCTTGCCGCATGTGGTGATTTGTGGCCATAGCCATATCGCTTTAATCGAAGAATATCAAGGGGTCTTGTTTATCAATCCTGGTTCAGCTTCGCAGCCACGCGGCCAGCTCGGCGAGCCGACTGTGGCTTTCTTAGATATTCAGGAAAACGGTGAGTTTCACGCTGAAATTATTCCGCTCAAAATGGCCGAATTTATCAAACATGCCGATTAAACAGCAATCCCCTCACCAAATCAATGGCGAGGGGATTTGCTTTACCAAGCGAGCTTATTCGTGACGCAATGCCTTGATTGGGTCAAGGCGGGCGGCACGTGCAGCGGGATACAAGCCCGCGATAATTCCTACTACCAAGCCAAAGCCCAGTGCCAGGGCAATCAGCCACGGTGGAATATAGAAGAAATCACCGCGAATTGGCACTTGTTCTTGTTCGAGGTAGGCGAGGGCAAAGCGATTGAGGATGCGGCCCGTACCCCAACCACCCAGCAAACCGACAACTCCCCCAAAGAAGCCAATCATGCCAGCCTCAGTCATAAAGAGCGTGCGAATATTGCCGCGCGAAGCTCCGATGGCCTTGAGCGTACCAATTTCACGAGTCCGCTCATAAATCGCCATAATCATGGTGTTCATAATCCCGATTGTGGCGACGAACAGCGCCAAGCCACCAACCGAGCCAAGCATAATATTGATCACCAAGAAAATTTTCGAGGCTAGTTCAAGCACAGTTTCAACTGATTGCACTCGAAAGCGCTGCGTTCGTAGTTCATTGGTCAATTGACGGGCTACATTCAAATCTTTGGCGCGAATCAAGGCATAATCGTAGCCTTCGGTTGCCAACAAATCTGGCTCGTTAAACCACCAAGCCTTGAGGGCAATGCTATCGTTGGGGGTTAATGCAACCAAATTATTATCAGCACTTGAAACACCTACAAGCGTATAATCGAACGATTGCGATTCGCCGCGCGGGGTTTCCATCACCAACTGGACTTCTTGACCAATCAGATTATTAACTTCAGCAGTAAGGCCCAAACGGCGCAACGCTCGCTGCGAAATCACAATTTCGCCATCTTTGGTGGGGCGCAACACACCAGCCAAGGCGGTTGGCGGCGTTTCAAAAGGATTATTGATGCCAACCCCAGGATCAACCCCAACTGCAATTGTTGCGGTCGCATCGCCAGGTAGCACCAACCGTTTCGAGATCGATTCATTGACATCGACGATTGGGGTAACGCTGACAATATCGGGGCGTTGCTGCCATTCGGCAATTTTGGCAGGCGAAATCACGACTTCCCGTTCGGGGCGTACATAGCGCGTATAGGGATTGCGCTCGGCATCACGCGGCTGAACAACGACATTTTCTAGCCCGATGGCATCGAATTGTTGCTGAATAACCCGCTGAACCCCGACCCCCAACGAAAGCATGACCACAATGGTGAAAATCCCAACCGTCACGCCCAGCGAGGTTAACGAAGTGCGGACTTTGCGGCGGGTTAAATTGCTCCAAGCAGTGCGTAAAATATCGCCAAATGTCATGCTACAGCCTCCGCCGTTCGTTCAACAATTTCAATTTGCTCAATAACTCCATCACGCATATGGACAATGCGATCAGCATACGAGGCAGCATTCATGTCGTGAGTGACCATCAGCAAGGTCACTTGTTGTTCGCGTACAAGCCGTTGCATCAATAACAAAACATCGCGGCCCGTGCGCGAATCGAGATTCCCCGTTGGCTCATCGGCCAAAATCAACACTGGATCATTGGCCAAGGCGCGGGCAATTGCCACCCGTTGTTGCTGACCGCCCGAAAGCTCAGCCGGACGGTGATCAGCGCGATCGCCCAGCCCAACTTGATCGAGCAAGTGTTCAGCCCGTTTGCGCCGTTCGCTGCGACCACGGCCAGCTAACATCAAGGGCAAGGCCACATTTTCCCAGGCTTGGTTGGTTGGCAAGAGATTAAAACTTTGAAAAATAAAGCCAACCCGATCGCGGCGAAAGCTGACTAATTTTTTATCGGGGGCACGCCCAAGCTCCAAATCATCAACCCACACTTCGCCTGAGCTTGGCCGATCAAGGCCACCAATCACATTTAATAAGGTCGATTTGCCTGAGCCAGATGGCCCAACCAATGCCACAAACGTGCCGCGTTCAATCTCCAAATCAACGCCAGCCAACGCCTGGACAGTATTTTTCCCCATTTGATAGGTTCGTTGGAGGTTGGTAGTTCTAATTAATGAGCTAGCTTGACCCATAGCGACTCCTTGGAAAATAAGCTGGCTTAACCATACCATAGGAATTTGCGCCTGTTATGGGCAATTTTATGATCATCTATGACACGCTGCCAGCAAGCACTCGCTCGATCAAACTAACGTAGCTATGTCAATAGCTAAATTGGCCCTTTTATTTATAGCCAGATTGGCCTATAATCAACCGCGCTTCCCAAGATTAATCAGCAATTGGTCATTTTAAATAAATTTTAATATCTGGCTAGCTGGGTTAGGGTTATGGGTGTGAGTTGAGGGAGGTGGGAATGATCAGATTAATCTTGCTCGGATTGCGTGGAATATTCGCTGTCGGGATTATTTTTGATTATTAGGTTGATTGTTATTATGCATTATCAAAATATGTTATGTATTGGCGATAGCCAAACCTTTGGTGCTCGTTCGTATGGCTGTTATCCCTTACATTTAGCCCAAATGTTGACTCAGCGCACACCCTATCAATGGCGCACAATTAATCGCAGTGTCAATGGCTATACTGCGCGTAACTTGTGGTTTAAGCTCAACGAAGAAATTGATACGATTAGTGATACCTATCAATCGTGTGTGTTGATTGGTACAAACGATGTCGGCAATAATACCCCGATCGATCTTTTTGAAGAATATTATCGCCAAATTATTCGCACCCTCTTGATTAAAGGCCATAAAGCAGTTTTTTGTGGCGAGATTCCGCCAATCTATGCTGATGGACATATTTTCTTCACCAAAGAAACCCTTGAACGCCGCAAACAATACAATGCGGTGGTTGGCAAAGTGGTTGCCGAATTTAGCAAGGCCATTTGGGTTTCGATGGTTGGTTTAAATCGCGATTGTTACGTTGACCCAGTGCACTTCAACGAAGATGGCAATCGGCGCGTCGCCGAATCATTCTGTGAGGTCATTGTAAATTTATGAACATTGGGATTGTGCTTGGCACGCGGCCTGAGGTGATGAAAAATTATGCGATTGTGCAGGCATTACGCGCGGCTGATTTGCCGTTTGTGGTGCTTCACACCAATCAGCATCATGATCATTTGCTGCAAACCGCGATTTTTGGCCAAATGGGCTACATGCCCGACGAAGTTTTCCCGGGCAACTACAGCATCGGCGCAGCGATTGATTGGGTGCGCGAGCAAATTCGCCGCCATGACATCGATTTGATTTTGGTCAATGGCGATACTGCGGCGGCCTTGGTTGGGGCAATTGCGGCAGTCTACTCCGATGTTGGGTTGGCCCATGTTGAAGCAGGTCTACGAGCTTTCGATAAACGCATGTATGAAGAGCGCAATCGGATTATGGTCGATGGCGCAGCCCATTATTTGTTCTCATACACCCAATATCAAGCCGATTATTTGGCCAAAATTCCCGATTTGCGTGGGCGAATTTTCAATATTGGCAATACCACGGTTGACTTGATTCATGATTTTGCCCATGAACTCACGCCACGCCGCAACGATACTTATGCCTACATCACCTTGCATCGCAAGGAATTTACCGATAGCCGCGAATTGATGCAACAGGTTTTCAGCACAATCAATGAGCTGGCCCAAGAATTCGATGCCATGATTTTTCCGATGCATCCGCGCACGCGGGCGGCCATGGAGCACTATGGTTTGAGCATGGATCTGCTCAGTCGGGTGCAGGTACTTGATCCAGTTGAGCCATTTGAATCGCTGGCCTATGAAAAATACGCCAACATTATCATCACTGATAGTGGTTGTATTCAAGAAGAAGCTTATATTTTTGGCGTGCCCTGTGTGACGGTACGCGAGAATACCGAGCGGCCTGAAACGATCGATTCGGGCGCGAATGTGGTCACGGGCTTCGAGCCAACCGCAATTATCGCGGCGGTGCGCAATCAGCGAGCCAAAAAAGGCCAGCAATTCTCCCCAGTTTACGGCGAACGTGGGGTTGGCCAACGGATCGTAGCAACCTTGCAAGCGCATTTTCGCAGTTGGTCGGATTACTAAATTTGACGCAGCGCATTACAAAATAGCTTGCTAGAATCGGCTAAAAACGCATCCCTTGTGGATGCGTTTTCGTTTATAATTGGAGCGAATTGAATTAGTCATCACTTGAGAACTTTAGGTCACTGTTTCGCCAAAGATGCCGACGCGGTGTTCCGCACTTAACACGAGGTCATCAATGCGCCGAACCAAAATTGTTGCCACGCTCGGGCCAGCCTCTGATACTGAGGAAAAAATGACAGCGTTGGCATTAGCGGGAATGAATGTTGCTCGCTTAAATTTCTCCCATGGTACTCATAACGACCATTCAGAACGCATTCGGCTCCTGCGTCAAATTTCGATTAAGCTCAATCGCCCGATTGCAGTGCTGCAAGACTTGCAAGGGCCAAAAATTCGCACTGGCAAATTAGTTGATAAACAGCCGATTCCGCTCAAGGCCGGCGAAAGTTTCGTTATTACGATTGAAAATGAAGTTGGTCGGGTTGGCCGCGTCAACACCACCTATAAAAATTTACCCACCGATTGTAAGCCTGGCGACCGAATTTTGCTCTCCGATGGTTTGATCGAGTTGCGCGTACAAGAATGCACCAAAACTGAAGTGATCACTGAAGTGGTAACTGGCGGGATGTTGCGCGAGAATCAAGGCATCAACTTGCCTGGCGTAGCCGTTAGTGCTCCGGCCATGACCGAAAAAGATCGTGAAGATTTGATCTTTGGCTTGCACGAAGGGGTTGATTATGTGGCAATCTCGTTTGTGCGCCGCGCCGAAGATGTGCAATTGGTTAAGCAAGAAATTGCTGGGGCTGGCTATCGCACCCCAGTGATCGCCAAAATTGAAAAACCCGAAGCGGTTGATAATATCGAATCAATCGTTGCCGTCGCTGACGGGATCATGGTTGCGCGGGGTGATTTGGGCGTAGAAATGCCGCCTGAAGAAGTGCCATTGATTCAAAAATTGATCATTGCTTCCGCCAATCGCGCTGGAATTCCGGTGATCACTGCGACCCAAATGCTCGAATCGATGATTGTCAACCCACGGCCAACTCGCGCCGAAGCCAGCGACGTGGCTAACGCGATTCTCGATGGCACTGATGCAGTGATGCTTAGTGGTGAAACCGCCAACGGAGCCTATCCAGTTGAAGCGGTGACGATTATGGCGCGAATTGCCGAAGTAACTGAGCGCGGCGCACCACCACGTGATGCCCAACAACGTAACGCGTCTGATGCCCCCGAAACCTACTCGCACGCAATCAGCCATGCTGCTTGTGCAATTGCCGAATCGATCGATATTGCGGCGATTGTGGCATTTACTTCATCGGGCTTTACAGCGCGGTTGGTCGCCCGCGATCGCCCGCGAGTGCCGATTATCGCCATGACCCACGAATACGATGTCTATCATCGTTTGGCCTTGCTTTGGGGAGTTGAATCCTTGCTGTGCCCATTCGTGACGCGGCTTGACGATTTGAGCAACTTGGCACGGGCAATTATGATCGAGCGTCAAGTAATTAAGCCCGGCGATTCGGTCGTGATTACGGGCGGTCACCCCTTGGCGGTGCGTGGCACAACCAACTTCCTCAAAATTCTTTCAATCTAAACAAAAAAGCCCTAGGCCGCTCAATAACGAGCGGCCTAGGGCTTTCCATTCAGCAAATTTAACGAACCGTCAACGGTGCATAGACTGCATAGCTTGGCGCAACCCAGCCTGGCTCGCCATATGTCCAAGCAGCAATCCTCGATGATTCGTAGGTATTACCAACGCTATCGAATACACCGCTCAAATACATGCGCGTTGGGGTAGCAACCAAACTAGTAACGGTAAACCCACTTGCATATTGATCACGGTGTTGTACTCCACCTCCAACACTGTTCCAAATTCCATTCCAGCGCAAAATACCTGGGCTAACCACCCCACCAGCCACGCCATTGAACGAACCAGCCACGTACAAGCCATCAACACCCATTTCAAGATCATTGATTGGGCCATCAATCATGCCACTCAAGGCCGACCAGTGTGAGCCATTCCAATAGGCAATTTGGTAGGCGGGTACTCCAGCAATACTACTGAATGTGCCAGTAACATACACGCCGTCAGCACTTGCCTCAAGCTGGCGAATGCTATTCACACCAGTAGCCAGCGTTTGCCATTGCGTCCCATCCCAACGGGCTAGCTGTGCGCCATCGCTGATATAGACTACGCCATTCAAGGCCTCAACTACCGTTACTTGATTAAACGTGGCTGGAGCATGCAAGGCTTGCCATTGGCCATTATTCCAAACTGCCAAATTATTGGTATTGACCCCAGCAAATTGGCTAAAACCACCTGCTACATAGAGTTTGCCTTGGTCACGGGCCATGCCAAAAACCGTTTGATCCGTAATGCTAAGCCAGGTTGTTGAAACTTGGGTAGTTTGATACAACCGATTGGCTTGAATTAAAAAGATCGTATCACTGATTACTTCTAGTTGTTCGGCATTGCTCATAACACTCGCAACTGGCTCAGCAATTAACGTTTGCCATCCAGTCGCAGCATCAGAACGAATCAGAGCACCTCGCCCACTGCCCCAAGTTGCGTGGGTTCGCACATACCCATAGATCGTTTCACCAACGTTACTCAAGTTAAGTGGAGCACTATCAAACCCATTGGGGGTCATCGACTCCCAATGGTCATCGCGAAATACCAGACGATTCAGCGCATAATATTGATCATAGATGTATAAATCACCCAAGGCATACATGTCATTGTCAAATTCAACCAACGAATATTTGGGAAATTCAAGCCACTCATAATTTTTATAGCTTGCTTGGGCTGCAATCGCCCAATCCGAGCCATTCCAAACATATAACGGCACATCGATTCCAATTGGCTTACCTAAAGCAAACAAGCCTTGATCGCGAAGCAACACACTTTCAATTGGATTGTTAATCCCATTGCCAAAGGTATTCCAGGTTGTGCCATTCCAAGCAGCAATATTATGCATTTGGATGTTGGTGGTTGAGGTAAATGCCCCGCCGATAATGACCTGATTATCAACTAGCTGTAGATCCATGATATAGCCAGTTATTCTACCACCAACATCGTGCCATTGGCTCCCATCCCAACGCACAATTCCACCTTGATTTTGAGAATTGATCGGCTCAAGCGAGCCACTGACATAGATACCATCAGCACCACTGACGACATTCAAAATAATTCCATCAACTCCAGTACCGACTGGATTCCATTCGCTACCATTCCAGCGGGCAATATTTTGGTAGGCTTGACCATCGATTGTCAATGGCGTACTGGTCAAATAAAGCTCATTTTGGTAACTCGCCAAGCTCATCAGGTAATTGTTCGTGAGAACGGTGGCTAAACCAGTCCACGTTGTGCCATCCCAATAAGCGAGATCAACATCTTGACCATTAAGTTTCAATACGCCACCAGCGTACAGCTTATCTTGGTGAATCGTCAGGGCTTCAACATAGCCATTCAAGGCTCCGAGCTTTAACCATTGCCGACCATCCCAATAGACAACGCCCGTAAGATCAGTCATTGAACTACCATCAATCGCTGCTGCATAAAGGGTATTATTCCAAACCAATGGATGGCTTAATCCGCGCGTGTCGGCGTTGATACCAAACCCAGCAAATTCATTGCTCCACGAATTGGCATTTGAAGTTTCACTTGGTTGCCTAGCTTGAGTTGGATCAATCGCTAGGCTCAATCCGCAGCTCAATAAACCAATGATTGCGCCAATGCGCCCTAAGCGCCGAAATAATTTTCGCATAATGTTTTCTCTTGCCCTCAACTAACTATGGACAGGTGCTAGCATTTTAGGCCAACACCTAGATCAATATTATCGGATAACTGCTGGTAAATACAGCTCATTCAAAACAACATTGGGGGTATTCCAAACATAGAGCCGTAATTGAGCTGTGGTTGTTACGGCATTGATTGGATCGCGCACGGTATAGGTCAGAGTATCAATCCCGGTAAATTGAGGATACGGTGTGTAGACCACCGAATTACCGCTAATCACAGCCGTGCCATGGCTTGGCGCTGTGAGATTCACCAGTTGCAATTGAGATGGATGGTAGCTCCAATCATTGGCTAAAACATTGACCGTAACCGCTTGAGGGCGATTGGTAAACGCATAATCAGGTTTGGCTTTGATCAATGGTTCGTCACCATATTCCCACACGGCCAAAGTATACGACTCATATTGGTTGCCAACCCGATTGAAGTCACCATACATAAACATACGGGTCGGAGTGGCGGCTAAGCGCTGAACCGTCCCATTGTTCACTATACCAAACGATCGATACGTCTGAACACCACCGCCAACTCCATGCCATGCCGACCCATCCCAGCGCAGAATCCCTGGGCTAACGATGCCATTGTTCAAACCGAAAAAGTTGCCTGCCACATATAGGCCATCGGCTCCCATTTCCAGATCAAGAATTGAACCACTAATCACCCCACTCAAGCCCGACCAAGCCGTGCCATTCCAATAGGCGATTTTGGGGGCTGTCACGCCGCCAACACTGCTAAAGGTGCCAGCGATATAGACCCCATTGGTAGTTGCTTCAATTGAACCAATATTGACCACATTGGTGGCGAGGGTTGTCCACTGCGTGCCATCCCAGCGAGCCAATTGAAAGCCATCGCTGATATACACATGATTGCCATGGGCCTCAATTAGCACCACTTGATCGAATGAGGCTGGCGCATTTAAGGCTTGCCATTGCGTGCCATCCCAAGTCACCAAATTATGCGCCGTGACCCCATTGAATTGCTCAAAATCACCAGCAACATACAATTTGTTATTGGATTGGGCAATTGCACGAACCACACGGAACGCGCCAATTTGGTTCCAGGTGGTGCTAGCAGCTTCGTACAGCGTATAGTAACTAACCATAAAATGGCTTTGTTGAAAGGCTTCGAGTGCTTGCACCGGGTCTGAAGTAGATCGCCGATCAACGAGCTTCTGCCAATGCTGATTGCTGCCAAATTGGGCTAGCGAAGCAACACCTTGGCTCCAGTAAAAGTTACTCGATGCCACCAAAAGATTTTCATCAACTGTGGCAATCGCAGTTGCCATTCGGGTCAATAAGCCATGGGAATTCATTGGTTCCCACTCTGTGCCATTCCAACGTAAGGTTGAATCACCTTGGCTGGTTGGTTCAACGGCACTACTATAATAGCTAATTTCACCAACCAGCAATAACTCTTGCTTATACTGTACAAATACAGCTCTTGGGGAAAATAGCCAAGAATAATCCATTGAACCAAGATCAGCTAAGAAGATCCATTCACTCCCATCCCAATGCAGATGCTCATAGCCTGAACTATCAGTTGGCCGATGGAGTGCATAGAGTTCACCATCCATAACGGTTACATTATGAACCCAGCCAGTCAAACCCGTGTCGAAGGTATTCCAGTTCGTGCCATTCCAGGCGGCGACATTGCGCATACTTGGCACAAGCGTTGAGGTGAAATTCCCACTGATGTAGAGTTGGTTATTGGCCCATTTCAAATCAACCACATGGCCATAAACCCCACCACCAACAGTTTGCCATTGGGAACCATTCCAATACAGTAAACTAGTTGCTTGACCATTATATAAAAAGGAGCCGCCGAGATAGAGGCCATCGGGGCGTGAAAGCATGGTAAACACAACACCTTCAATGCCAGCTGCCGCCGCATGCCACTGTTCACCATCCCAACGGGCTAAGCTGCCATAGGCTTGATCATCGATCAACAGGGCTTCGCTCCCAAGATACAGTTGATTGGCATAACTTGCTAACAAAAACGGGCCATCTTGAACAACATGCATGGGCATAGCCGTCCACAAGTTGCCATCCCAATAGGCAAGGTTAAGGTTCTTACCAGCGATGGTAAAGCGCCCAGCCACATACAAACGATTTTGATGCACCGTCAGCACATCAACTTGACCGTTCAGGCCATCTATTTTCAGCCATTGTTGGTCATTCCAATAACCAACCCCCGACTCAAAGTTGCGATGTCCATTCAAAATTGCATACAGCGTGCCATTCCATTCAATTGGGCGCAACGGGGTATAGCTGTTAGCGGCAGTTTTTATATATAAGCCAAAATCTTGGCTCCATGTGCCAGGGCTGCTTGGAATTTGCGGCTCCACGGCTGCCACCGGAGCGCTTGGCTTGGTGATAGCACTTAACATAATTAAAAACAGGGTAACGATGCTGATTAATTTTGAACTTCTCGACATGGGAACTTCCTCTCAAAGCTAGATTGGGGAGCGGCAATCGATGCGCGATTACCGCTGATTTAATCGTTTATTTGATGGTATAGGGCAAGAATAAGTGATACTTTACGCTATTGACTACAATTGTCCCAACCTGCGAACCACCATGACCATCGTTGATGGTATAGCTGATTGTCGCAACAAATGGATAAGAATTTGGCGCGGTATAGCGCAATCGATTATTAACCACCGCTACCGTGCCAGCTGTGGTGCTTGCTTGCGTAATGGTTAATTGGTCGCCGTTTAGATCGACCGCATTTGCCATTACATTCAGCGTTGTGATGCTATTAGGCTGAACGGTAATCGTTATGGGAGCAACAGTGGGCACATGATTTTGTACCTCAATCGTCAAGGTTGCGGTTGCCGTTATGCCACGGGTTTGATTGCGCACGGTATAGGTTAAGGTTTCAGTACCTTGAAAGGTTTCCGCAGGAATATAATGTACTTGGTTGCCACTAATCGTTGCTGTGCCATGAATGGCTGCGTCAACTGCCACCACCGCTAAGGGTTCTCCATTAATCGTCCAGTCATTGGCAATCACATCAACCCTGACTGAATACGGACGATAGGTTGTTGCATAATCAGCGGTTGCAGTCACGATTGTATCAATGCTATGGATGTTGATCCGGGCGCTTTGTTGCCCCCCATGACCATCACTTACCCTATACGTCACCACATCGGTAAAATGGTGTTGATTCGGCGGCATGTAGCGCAATTGATTATTGACAATCGTCACCGTGCCGCTGACCGCACTGGCTTGGGTGATCGTCAAGCTATCGCCATTCAAATCAATCAGGCCATCCAATGGGTCAAGCAGCGTTTCAGTAAATGGATAGACCGCTTGTTCCTGATCAGCAATGCTTGGGAAGTGATTCCAGACATGCACCTGGAGTTGCGCTGTGCTGGTGACAGCATTGATTGGGTCGCGCACAACATAGGTCAAGGTTTCAACGCCTTCAAATTGTGCTTCCGGCCTATACACAACCGAGTTACCGTTAATCACAGCCGTGCCATGGCTTGGGCTGCTCACACTCACCAATTGCAATTGATTTGGCTGATCGCTCCAATCATTCGCCAGCACATTCACCGTAACTGACTGCGGACGATAGGTAAGGCCATAATCCGATTTGGCCTTAATCAACGGTTCGTTGCCATACTCCCACGCTGCAATTTGTTTGGATTCGTAGGTATTTCCCACCCGATCAAAAGACCCATACAGCAGCATGCGGGTTGGGGTTGCTGCAAGCAGCGTCACAGCACCTGGTTGATTTGGTGTTGCACTGGACTTCACCCCACCGCCAAGCCCATGCCATGTAGTGCCATCCCAGCGTAGAATGCCTGGGCTATAAATACCATTGATAATGCCTCGGAACCATCCAGCCACGTACAAGCCATCGGCTCCCATTTCGAGATCGTAGATTGAACCATCGATCTCGCCTGTTAAACCCGACCAAGCCGTGCCATTCCAATAGGCAATTTTTGGTGTGGCTATGCCACCAACACTGCTAAATGTGCCAGCGATATAGACCCCATTGGCGGTTGGCTCAATGGAACCAATATTGACCACATTAGTGGCGAGGGTTGTCCATTGGCTGCCATTCCAGTGGGCCAATTGAAAGCCATCGCTAATATAGACATCATCGCCATGGGCTTCAACAATAACGACCCGATCAAATGAGGCAGGCGTATTCAAGGCTTGCCACTGTGTGCCATTCCAGGTCACCAGATTACGCGCTGTAACCCCATTGAATTGCTCAAAATCGCCAGCAACATACAACAAATCATTGGCTTGAGCCAAACTTTCCACTGTCGCAGGACTGGCTTGATTCCAAGCATTGTTAACCGCTTGATATAGAGTGCTATTGTAAATACTAAAAAAGTTCTGCTGATACTTTTGGAGCGCTTGTGCATATTGTGGCTGCTGGGAGTCATAGGCTATCAGCAATTGCCATTGGTTATTTGGCGACAAATGAGCTAAACTCGCTTGTCCATTGCCCCAAGTCATCCGCCCAGAGGCTGCGTAGACATCCTCACCATCAACGGCTAATGCGAGTTTCATTGCAGAAATTCCATTCGGAGTCATGGCTTCCCAAGAATTACCCTTCCAGCGCAAGGCCGAATCACCCCATCTCAGTGTTTGCACATTGCGATCCACAAAGCCTATTGGCCCAAATGCCAATAATTCTTGCTGATAATTGACGAGCACAACATCAGGATAGCGCGACCAATTAAGAACGCTACTTGTTTCACTTAAATTGGAGAGTGTCGTCCAGTGAGTCGCATCCCAGCGTTGGAGCTGATAAATCGTTTGATAAGGATAAGGTCTATCGGTTTGGCTGAGGGCATACAGGTCGCCATCAAGCAGCGCCAAATTATGGGTTGGGCTAACAATCCCGGTGCCAAAGGTATTCCAACTGGTGCCATTCCAGGCAGCGATATTCTGCATAGTTGGTTCAAGCGTCGAGGTGAATTTGCCACTAATGTAGAGTTGATCATTGGCCCATTCAACATCCATCACCATCCCCTGAACGCCCCCGCCAACGCTCTGCCACTGTGCTCCATTCCAATGGATCAAGCCGGTATTTTGGCCATTGAGTTGGAAGACCCCGCCGAGATACAGACCATCGGGCCGCGAGAGGATACTCATAACTGCGCCGAAAATACCTTCAGCGACGGGATGCCATTGCGTGTCATCCCAACGCAAGAGTAAACCTGAGGCTTGGTCAGCAATCTGCTCTGAATATCCACCAACGTAGAGTTGATCGTTATGGCTGGCCAAGATAAAAATATTGGGGCTAAATTGGGTGGGCATCGCCGTCCACAGATTGCCATCCCAAAAAGCAATACTGATATGGTTGCCCCCAAGCGTCAAGCGTCCGGCTGCAAACAAACGGTTTTGATGCACGACCACCGAATCGACCTCACCTGATAACCCATCAAGTTTCAGCCATTGCTGACCGCTCCAATAGCCCACCCCCGGCTCAAAGCCGTCTACGCCAACGATTCCTGCATATAACGTGCCATTCCATTCAATTGGGCGCAGCGGCATATAGCCGGGGTCAAGTTTCAGTGGGTCGGCAAAGGCTTGGCTCCATGTGCCTGGGCTAGTTGGAATTTGCGGCTCGCTGGCAATAACTGGAGCAACAGGCCTTTGTAACGCTCCAACCAACAATGCCATTAGAGTGATCAGGACAATTATTTTCGATGGTTTATTCATAATTAGGTATCCTTGGAGGTAAATATCGCTGCTGTAATCCACAAATACTTCAGCATAACGAAGAATCAACCAGATTTGTTATTGGGTTGGATTCTCAACCCCTAGGTTAAATTGCAATCTGAAGGGAAGTCATTGTTTGGGGAAGGTGGGGTGGTTGGAATATTGCTGGCAGGATTGTGCTTAATCCTAAAAAAACCACAGCAAAAAACCAAAGCTGCTTCATCTTCAACTCCTTAGCTTCACATCAGCATGATTTGACCACAAAAGAGATTATGGTTCGTGGAAAATCTCTCACCAACAAGTATAGCAACGTAGTACAAACCCAACAATGGGTCAAAATGTGTATCGGCGGGCTAGCCCTGTGCAAGCAAGCGGTGAGTAATCAAGCCGATGATCGCGCTACAGATTTAAGAGAAACCGCTATAATAAGGGGAGCTTGAAGGTGCTGTTGATCGTTGCGCCCCGAGAGCAACCGCAAAGCAAGCCCAAAATCACAACTGTTGAGGACTATTCCATGGCCGATTCATTATTTGATCCAGAACGTGATCCCTTTGCAGATATGCGCAATGCTTTAGAAACCGCGCAACGTGAACGCAAAAATATTCTAGTTGAGCTTGGCGGTGATTGGTGTGTGTGGTGTCATCGCTTAGAGGCGTTTATCAATGCCCACCCCCAATTACGCTATTTACGCGATATTCATTATGTTAAAGTCAAGGTTTTAGTGGGCGATGAGCAACAAAAAAATAAAACTTTTTTAGAGCACTTACCAGGTTTCGATGGGGTTCCGCATATTTTTATCTACAATAGTCGTGGCCAATTGCTTTGCTCGCAAGATACCAGCCCACTCGAAGAAGGCGAGAGCTATAACTTTGGGCGGGTACGCGATTTTCTGAGTCGTTGGTCGGAATGGCGGCTCTCGCCCTATGATGCCTTGGCAACCGACGAACTCAAACGCCTGGTCGAGCTGCATTACTTTGGCGAATATGCCAACCAAATTACCCCTAGCGCCTAAATAAGCCCGATTAATTGACGAATGCGAGGGCTTGTTCTACCATGCGCCGCGCAAAGGAGTTTATATGCGTGTGTTGATCCTTGGGGCAAGCGGCCAACTGGGCACTGAGTTAGCCAAGACGTTTGCTGACCATCACTTATTAATGCCGAGCCATCAAGAACTGGATTTGAGTCAAGCCACTGCGCGGGCGGCTATTAACCAATTAACCCCCGATTTGGTGCTCTTGCCAGCGGCTTTTACCAATGTCGATGGCTGTGCGCTTGATCCAGCGCGGGCTTTTCGCGAAAATACGCTTGGCCCAAAATATGCTGCGCTGGCCTGCCGCGACCGCGATATTCCCTTGGTCTATGTCAGCACCAACGAGGTATTTAGTGGTAGCAGCCAGCAAGCCTATAGCGAATACGACCAGCCAGCGCCGATCAATGCCTATGGGCGCTCCAAGTGGGGTGGCGAGCAGGCAGTTTTGCACCATGCACCCAATGTTTTTATCACGCGGGTGGCTTGGTTGTTTGGTGGGCAGCGCAATTTTGTGCGCACGATCGCCCGTTTAGGCCGCGAACGTTTGCAAACTGGCGAACCACTGCGCGTTGTGACCGACGAAGTTGGTACGCCAACCCATGCCGCCGAAGCAGCTTGGGCGATTCGCCAACTGGTCGATAGCAATCTGCCAGGCATTTATCATGTGGTCAATGAGGGCGCTTGCTCACGTCATGAATTGGCATGTGCGGTCTTGGCAGCGGCGGGTATCGATCTGCCTGTTGAGCCAATTACGTCGGCAGAATTCAGCCGGCCAAGCAGCCCACCGCCATTTTCAGCATTGAGCAACAATGCCGCTGCTGCCTTGGGCATTCGCTTGCGCCGCTGGCAAGCAGCTGTAATTGCAGCAGTTGCGGCGATCGACGAGCCAGCTTAAATGAGCCATCACATCGATATTCTGATTCCAAATTATAACGGCGCTAGCTTATTGGCTGCTTGCCTTGAGAGCTTGCGCCAGCAAACCCGCCGCGATTTTCTAATTACAGTGATTGATGATGCCTCGCCTGATGGGAGCGTTCCCGCTTTACAGGCCGCCTATCCTGAGGTCAACTGGCTGATCCAGCCTGAAAATCAAGGCTTTGTGGCGGCAGTTAATCGTGGTTTTCAGGCAACCAGTGCGCCTTGGGTCATCTTGCTTAATAATGATACTGAAGTTGAGCCAAGCTTTGTTGCCGCATTAATTGGTACGCTTGAGCGTTTTCCAGCTTATGATTTTGCTGCCGCCAAAATGCTGCTCTACAGCCAACCTGATCATTTGCACACTACTGGCGATGGCTACAATTGGGATGGTTTGCCATGGAGTCGCGGGGTTTGGCAAGTTGATCGTGGTCAGTATGATGCAATCAGCGAGGTTTTTGGGCCATGTGCTGGGGCAGCGGCCTATAAACGCGCTAGTTTGCAACAACTTGTCAATCACCATGGCCAATTGCTTGATCCATTGCTCGTGATGTATTGCGAAGATGTTGATCTCAATTTGCGGGCGCGGCGAGCTGGAATGCGCACCCTCTTTGTGCCTCAAGCGCGAGTGCTGCATCATTTAAGTGCGACTGGTGGCGGGGTACGCGCCAGCTATTATTGTGGGCGGAATTTTATTGTGCTGTGGTTGCGCCATATGCCACTGCAAGCGTGGCCGTATGCCTTGCCAGCTTTTTTGTGGTCGCAACTGACGATTTTTGGTCAAGCGCTGCGCCATTGGCGTGGCGAAGCTGCCCGTGCTCGCTTACGTGGTCAGTGGGCTGGCTTGCGGCTCATTCCTCAAATTTGGCGTGAACGAACGTTAGCCACAGCAGAAGCACAGCGGCTGCTCGCTTGGCTTGGACGATAGGAGTCCCCATGGCCCCGTATCTCTCGGTGGTAATTCCGGCCTATAACGAAGCCCGCCGATTACCCCAAACCTTACCTTTAGTCTTGCAATTTCTCGCTGCCCAGCCATGGTCATGGGAGTTATTGGTGGTTGATGATGGCAGTAGCGATCAAACGGTGGCGCTGGCTGAAGCCGCTTGTCATAACTTTGCCCAAGCCCGCGTGATTCAAAACCCGCATCGTGGCAAAGGCTATACCGTGCGCACTGGCATGACTCAAGCGGTTGGTGAGTATGTGCTTTTCTCCGATGCCGATTTGGCCGTGCCCATGGAAGAATGGCCCAAGCTCGAAGCCAAACTGCAACAAGGCTACGATATTGTGATTGCTTCGCGCGAGGGCGCAGGAGCCAGCCGCATCGACGAGCCATTTATGCGTCACCTGATGGGTCGGGTGTTCAATATCATCGTGCGGGTTTTGGGCATTGGTCAATTCCAAGATACGCAATGTGGGTTTAAGGTATTCAGCCGCGAGGCATCCCACGACGTTTTTGGGCGCATGCGGCTGTACGACGATACCACCGAGGCTCCCAAGGGGGCGGCAGTCACGGCCTTTGATGTTGAGGTATTGTATTTAGCCTTGCGGCGAGGCTATCGGATTGCCGAAGTTCCCGTCACTTGGCGCTACGGCGAAGAAACCAAAGTCGATAATATCCGCGATTCTTGGCGCAACCTGCGCGATGTGCTCAAAGTCCGCTGGAACGCGATCTCAGGCCAGTATCGCGATGTGAAACCAAGAGCATAGAGCATATTTTATTTAACCACGAAGAACGCGAAGAACACGAAGATCAGTAAGGCAATAGGCGAGTGGCTATCGGAATAGTGGTTGGCGTTTCAAATCAATCTCCGATAGTCAATAGCCTATTGCCAATAGCCATCCTAAAGCTCTGCGCCGCTGCGTTCAATAATAAAGTGAATCTTCGCGCTCTTCGCGGTTATAAGCTAAGCTCCCGATCCCCAACCCCCAATAACCAATCCCCAAATACTACCCTATCGTCGTTGTGCGCTCAGGCTCGGGCAGCCGTACCGTGATAAAGAAGGCTGGCAATAACAAGCCAATCGCGGCGATCATGGCCCAGGTTGGCGAGGTCCAGTCGGCGAGGCTGCCAATGATGGGGTAAAGCACGCCCGACGTACCCCAAGCAAAGCCCATCATCATGGCGCTGGCGGTGGCAATATGTTGCGGTGCATACTCCTGCGCTGTGACAATCGAAACCGGAATATTAGCCATCACCATTGCCCCAACCAGTGCCGTCAAGGGGTAATACCACCAATTCAATGGCGATGATAGCACTAAGCCGATAAAAAGCGGAATTGTGCTCAAAATACTTGAACGCAGCACCACTGTGCGCCCAATTCGATCAGAAATGCGTCCGCCAATAATGCCGCCAACCGCTGAGGCAATATTGAAAACCGCCAACGTCGGGCCAACATGGGCATCAGCCATCGCTTGATCAAAACGATCGCGCAGCATAAAGCCCAATAAGCTGCTATATGAAACACTCGAAAGCGAGCGTAAGACGCTCATAAACCAAAGCCAGCGCAACGGCCCCTGAAAAACGCTGATATAATCGCGCAACGTTTTGGGTTGGCTGCGATTTTGCTTGGCTGAAGGAATCATCAAGAAGGTCAAAACCCCAACTGCAATTCCCACGGGCAGCAAATAGGGCAAACTCACCAAATCAAACTGGGCAGCAATTAGGGGGCCAAAGGCCATGCCAACCGTGCCGCCAGCCGAAAAAATTGAAACAAACAAACCACGTTGCTGAGGATTCGCGCCCATGGCGATATAGGCTGCTCCTGCCGGATGAAAAATTGCGCTGCCCAAACCACCAAGCATAATCAACGCGCCCAGCATAAAGAAATTGGGCACATAGCCAATCAAGGTTAGGCCGATCGCCGTCAGCACAGGGCCAAATGCCGCTAACCAACGCCGATCAATATAATCGCCAACCGCACCAAGCAAGGGCTGAAGCATCGAGCCAGCAAACGACAAAATCGCCACCAAAATGCCAGTTTGACCAATACTCACCTGATAGGTATCGCGAATACTTGGCAGTAAGGGCGCTAACAGTGAAGTCCACATATCATTCATGGCATGCGAAAATGTCATCATTACCATGACCGAAAGGCCTGTCAGAGCGACAGCCTGCCCACTTGTCCGCGTTGCCATGAAGCCTCCAAAGCACCTATGAAATTTCCCGCATATTAGGATAAGTATATAGCAGATGCAGAAATTGTGAGAAGGGTTTTGGATTAAACAAAACCCCCTTGCTGATCCGAATCAGCAAGGGGGTTTCGGGTTAATCTAGGCAAATTGCTCAAGTTGTTGCTTGACGGTTGCCAAGAATTTATCGGCGGTTGCGCCGTCGATCAAGCGATGGTCAAACGTAAAACTGAGGTAGCACATTGGCCGAATCGCGATTGCATCGGCTCCGTTGATCGTCACGACCACAGGCCGCTTTTGGATTGCACCAATCCCCAAAATGCCCGATTGAGGCTGGTTGATGATTGGCATGGCAAATAGCGAGCCACTTACGCCGTGATTTGTAATTGTAAAGGTGCCGTCTTTCACTTCATCGGCGGTTAGGCGGCGCGTGCGGGCGCGTTCGGCCAAATCGTTGACTGTGCGCGAAAGCCCCAGCAAGCTCTTTTCATCGGCGTTATGCAGCACTGGCACGATCAGGCCATCGGGAATGGCCACGGCCATGCCAACGTTAACCGATTTATGCAGCAAAATGCCTTCATCGGTATAGGTGGCATTGACAATTGGCACTGCTCGTAAGCCTGCTACAGTTGCCTGCACAAAATAGGGCGTAAAGGTTAATTTAACCCCTTGCCGCTCGAAATCGGCCTTATGTTGGTCACGATGCGCGATAATTGTGCTGAGATCAACTTCCATCACTGTGGTAACGTGTGGCGAGGTTGCTTTTGAGCGCACCATATGCTCAGCGATTGCGCGGCGCATACCACTCAACGGTTGTAATTCATCACCAACAAATGGCTCGATGCTCGGCGCGGCTGGCGTGGCTGGCGGAGTATAAGCCACTGGTTTGGCCAGCAAACTGCCAGTAATCGTCGGCATTGGTGCTGGCGTTGAGCTTGGTTTGATGACGGGCATCGGCGCTGGGGTTGGCGCGGTTGGCGTTGGCATTGGCATCGGTGCTGGTTTGGCAGCATCACCCTGAGCCATAAAGCGCTCAACATCTTGCTTGGTCACGCGGCCATCTTTGCCAGTGCCAGCAATTTGCTTAATATCGAGGTTATGCTGGCTGACCAAGCGAGCCACGACTGGTGACATAAAGCTATTGCCACCGCCGTTATTGCTGCTTGCTTGGCTGGCGACGGCGGGCGCGGCTGGTGCGCCAACGGCGGCAACCGTAGCGCTACTACTATCTTCCAAGACCGCAATGATCGTACCAACTGGCACGGTATCGCCTTCGTTGACCCGAATTTCGAGCAATCGCCCATTGACTGGCGAAGGAATTTCGGTATCCACTTTGTCGGTAGTAACTTCGAGCATTGGCTCATAGAGTTCAAGGCTCTCGCCTGGTTGCTTGAGCCAGCGCCCAACTGTGCCCTCGGTGACGCTCTCACCAAGCTTTGGCATCTTAAATTCGACGGACATCCCAGTCCTTTCTATGGTATCGATACTGATGGGCTATAAGCTAAAGCCAAGTTGGATCTTCACTATCCAATAGCCAATCGCCTACAGCCAATCGCCACTAATAATTGACTAAATCGCGCAGCGTATCGGCAATTTTGCTTGGTGTTGGCAAGAATTCGTTTTCGAGCGGTGCACTATAGGGCATCGCTGGAATATCCAAGCCTGCCAAGCGTTGCACTGGCGCATCGAGATGTTCAAAGCCATCTTGGGCGATGATTGCGGCAATTTCTGCGCCATAACCACCAAACAAATTATCTTCGTAGAGCACCAACACTTTACTGGTTTTCTTAACCGAATTGAGAATTGTTTCGCGATCGAGTGGCACTAACGAGCGCAAATCGACGACTTCGACGCTAATATCTTCCTTGGCCAGCATTTCGGCGGCCTCAACGGCGTAATGACGCATCATGCCATAGGTGATCACCGAAACATCACTGCCTTCACGGGCGATATCGGCCTTGCCAATTGGCACAGTATAGTGCTCATCGGGCACATAGCCTTTGATCAAGCGATAGCATTTTTTGTGCTCTAAAAACAACACTGGATCGGGATCATCAATCGCTGCCAGCAGCATGGCCTTGGCATCATACGGCGTTGACGGCGCAACCACCTTGAGACCTGGAATATGGGCGAAAAAGGCTTCGATGCTTTGCGAGTGATAGAGTGCCCCGTGGATACCACCGCCATAGGGAGCGCGAATCACTAAGGGTACTTCCCAGGTATTATTTGAGCGATAGCGCATGCGGGCGGCTTCGCTGATAATTTGATTGAAGGCTGGGAAGATAAAATCGGCAAATTGAATTTCGGCGATTGGGCGCATGCCATACATTGCTGCGCCAATTGACGAGCCAATAATAATTGACTCAGCGAGTGGCGCATCAATTACCCGCTTGCTGCCATATTTAGCGTGCAAACCATCAGTAACCCGAAATACCCCGCCGCGTTGGCCAACATCTTCACCAATAATATAGACCCGCTCATCGTTGGCCATAGCTTGGTCGAGCGCTTGATTGATCGCTTCTAAGAGATTTAATTCTGCCACCTGATACCTCTATGCACATGATAAATAGCGAAACTGCCTGCGAGCACGGTTATTCGGCAAACACATATTTGCGCACGGTGCTGGGGTCGGGCAAGGGTGCTGCTTCAGCATAGGCTGTTGCATCATTGACAATTTCTTTAATTTCGGCGCGAATTGCGGCAACTTTGGCATCATCGAGCATGCCTTCATCGCGCAAGAAATGCTCGAAGCTCGCGATTGGGTCGCGGGTGCGCATGGCCTTGATATCTTCAGGTGAGCGATACGTTCGGTCATTATCATCAGAGGAGTGGGCGGTCAAACGCACACATTTGGCCTCGATCAAGGTTGGGCCGTCGCCACGGCGGGCGCGTTCGACCGCAGCGGTCATAGCTTCGTAAACCTCAAGCACATTGGTGCCATCAACCGTGATCCCAGGAAACCCGTAGCCTGGGCCGCGATCCGAGACGTTTTCTACGCCCATTTGCTTGTGCTGCGGCACGGAGATGGCGTAGCCATTATTTTCGCAGAAGAAAATTACTGGTAATTTCATCACCCCAGCCAAGTTCATGGCCTCGTGGACATCGCCCTGTGATGATGTACCTTCGCCAAACGCCGTCCAAACCACAATATCATCGCCGCGCATTTGTGCGCCCATAGCGACACCGACGGCATGCGGCACTTGGGTGCCCGTTGGCGACGAGTGCGAAACAATATTCAAAGCACGATGGCTATAGTGAGCGGGCATCTGGCGGCCACCACTGCTAGGATCTTCGGCTTTCGCCAACAAGCCGAGCATCACCTCGCGCGGGGTCATTCCCATTGCCAACATCATTGCTAAATCACGATAGTAGGGCACAATCCAATCGTGTTTGGGGCGCATTGCAAAGGCTGCGCCTACTTGAGCAGCCTCATGACCTTGGCAGGAAATAACAAAAGGGGCTTTGCCTTGACGATTCAATTGCCACATTCGCTCATCAAGCGAACGAGCCAAAACCATCGTGTGATACATCGCTAACAACCGCGTTTGATCGCGTTCTTGCTCCATGAAGGCAACTCCTCATATGAAGGATTACTTTGTTCGTCCGTCGAACCCTGTTAAGTTAAAAACCCCGGTATGGCGACCGAGGCAAGGGCAAGCAAGGAAAAACTGGCGTTGTCCTCGTTGACACGGCCTATATGACAAGTATAGCATAAAGCCTCGGCTGCGCTGTCACCACTGCTCAGTGTTGGTTTTGATGACAAATAAAAAGGGTAGCATTGCTGCTACCCTGGTTGCTGAAATTGACCACTGCTATTGACTTAGCTCGATATAGGTATCTTGGCCAAGTCGAATGGTTGTGGGCAAGCGCAACTGAATTGGCGTATTGGCTTGCTGGCGTTGTTCGTTGATAAACAAGCCATTCTTGCTCAAATCGGCCACATAGAATTGCCCGCCGATCAAGCTAATTTCGACATGCTGGCGGGAGAGTAATTTATCGCCAGTCACGATTACGCTGGCTTCGCTACGCCCGATCGTACATGGGAACATCGTAATCGTTTTATTTTGAATCTGGCTGGGATCAGGGGTTTGCACCACGCGCACATGCAACTGTTGCTGGCGGCTTGCCGCTGCTGGTGGGTTATAAATCATGGTTGCGCCATTATCTTGCATTCCGTCAAAATGAGCAGTTGGAATGCTGGCATTGGCGTTTGAGACCGGGCTTTGAGGCCGGGCTGGTTGATTGACTGCTGAATGCGGGGCTGGCCGAACCGCCGATTGTTGCTGCGGTTGTTGTGGCACATTGGCATTTTGACGCGAAGCTGGGTTCACGCCTGGCAAGTCGATCCGATTAAAGGCTTGGGTTGGTGGGTTATATGGCATCGGCACATTGCCAGCTTTGGGCTTGCGATTGCGCCAGAGATACCAGAAACCAGCCGCGATCGCAATTACCACCAAGGCGATCAGCACATAGACCCCATAACGTTTGAGGAATGGCTCTTTGGGCTTGACTGGGAACAAGAAACTCTTGAACGGCGATTCAATTGGCTGAATATTCGAGGTTTCTAAAATGATCTGTAAATTGAGTTGGCTCTGTTGTTCAGTTGGAATCAACTCTTGGGGAATATCAGCTAAGGGAATTGCAATTTTAGGATTGGTTGGATCGAGCTGAATCCGCTCTGATTCAAAAAGCTGCATATCTTCGCGGAATAGCCGGACTTTATAGTAGGTAAATTTAGGGTCGATGATACTTTGTTCATCGGTAATTTCGACATCATCGATTCGAATAGTATTGGTTTCATAATCGACGACTGGGTTTGAGCGAATTTCAAAGGTAATTGGAATCGGCGAGTGAGCAAAGGCTTGGGTTGCCAAGATTTCGCTGCGCTCGCTGGGGCTGCCAATGCGGAAGGTAAAGCCATCGCTGCTATAGCCCAACACATGTAAGGTATAGTTGCCAGCTACGGTCAACTTGGTATCGCTCATTTCCATCGGGATCGTTTTAGTTTCTTGGGGTGAAATACTAACCGCGATCGGCTCAGTATAGACCAAGGTTTGGCTTGGCCCAAGCACTTGCAACTCGACCCCAACCATATTCACTGGGCTAGTATTGGTGGTGGTGAAATTGAACGAGTATTTTTGTTTTTCAGGCAATGGATTGAGGTTGGCGATTTTGGCCTCGCTCACGGTTGGGTTATAGCATTTATGTGCGCCGATTGGAATAATCCCAGCGATTGTATCGCCGCTAATCAGTTGAACCTCCAAGGTTACTTGAGTTTCAACACATGGCCGTAAGAACCCGCTGGTATATTTTTGGTTCTTAATGCTATCCATAATCGTGATGAAGGCTGCTGACATTTGGTCACGCGGGCCAACCAACGAGATAGCTTGGGTGTTTTCTGAAATTTGGCGCAAAGATTCGGGTTGAATTCGCGCACAATCGGCTGAACAAAGCCCAATTGTATAAATTGGCGTTTTCGTGCCTTGGGTTGGGCCAGCTTTGGTTGTGACATCGATTACGGTTTTATCGCTGCATTGATTGCCATTAATATCTTCATCTTTACCATCAGTAAAGAGAATGATCGCTCGCCGTTCTTCTGGTTTGAGCGTATTTAATAAGAAATCAGTAGCCTGATGCGCAGCGGTGTAGAGACAGGTTTCGCCGCCTGGCTCAGAGCGATAGTTCTGATTGATATAATCTTTAACGGCGTTGCGATCATCGCTAAAGTCAAAGGCTGGCAAATACACATCAACACTGTTCATCCGTGTGAAGGTAAAGACTGCGATTTTGGCATTGGCTGGAGCTTGATCGATGGCTTGGTTGGCTGCTCGTTTAACTTCTTCGATGAACGGATTCATACTGCCACTCTGATCCATGACCAAGGCAATTTTGATTGGGGTGGTTGGATCTTGAGGCACAGCTTGGACAGGTGGTTCACCATTTTTGAGATCAAGCACAGTTGAGGAGATCTCGTTGACCGGAACCGCGCGACCATCGTTATAGCGAACGCTAAAATAGGCCTCGACACTCAAGGCGTTCTTTTCGGTAACGACTTGATGGGTAATGACGACTTTGGGTTTGTCGTCTTGTGATTGGGATTGGGCAGGCGCTGGCAAAACCCACAAGAGGCTGAGCAACGCGATGATGGTGAACCAACTATGCTTTCTCATGGTTAACACTCATTCCAGCAACTAAAAACGGCTAGACCAATTAAGGATACGGCGCAGTATACCATCCATTAGTACTGTAGGCTAGTTAGGATGGTTGTTGAACAAGATGCGCCAAGATTGTCGTATGTAAGAGGTCGCTTAACTGCGCTTGATCAATCCGCTGTACCGGCGTTGTTTCAGGTTTGGCAGCCTGTGGGTCGGCCAGCCAAAGGCTATCGTGGGCTACAAGCCAGGAAAGACTGGTTGGTTGGCTGGTAGCGGCGGCTGGCTCCTTGATGATCAACAGTAAAGCGGCTTTTTCAGCTTCTGGCATCAATGCAGTGAGTTCGGCGGTGCTTGGTAGATTAGCATGAGCCAAGAATGGCTGGGTTGTTAGTTCGATGATCTGATTAATCACATGATCGAGTGTACCCAATTCGAGAAAGGTTTGCAAGCCTTGTGAATCGACATAATTGAGCACGATTAATTCATCGGTAAAACTAAAATATTTGGGTAAGCCTGTGCCTTCACGCTCGGTAATGCTCAAAATTGCCAGCGTGCTTGGCTGTAAGGTTGCCTCCAACAGCAGCGCTAACTCCCCAGTGATCGTCAGTTGATTGCTAAATGGATCGCGTAGTAAAATCCCGCGATCATACAATTCATCCTCGGCGGCTTGTAATTGCTCGGTGCTAACCGCCAGATCATTGGTTGTATTTTGGATGGCAAGGGCTTCGCCAACCAAATAATGCAAGATAATCGCCAATTCTGCCTGGGTGAGTACAAAACGATTCATTCGGGCCACCTCGATACTAGTTCAGACAACTCACTCAGGAATACGCGCCAGACGTGATGTTGATGCGCGACCAGCTTTTCGTTTCAAAGGACTATCCGCATGAATTGTCATGGGTTGTTGCATGCGACCATTCAGGTTGGCTGCGTTGCTCCGCTGATTGACCCTGATTTGCAAGGGCTGGCTTAACGATTTCGGTTTATTTAAAGAGCGTTGTAAGTTGTGCTAGCTTTCCATCAAGTTGCTTGGCAACCCATGCCAGATCATTCGGTTTATGGCGCTTGAACGTCTGCCATAAGCGTTGCAATGGGTTGGCTTGACGATCAAGCAAATCGAGCACATTGTACCAACCTTGGGAGCCATCGAGTTTTAGTTGTTGGTTGGTGATAAATGGGGCAGTGTGTTTGCCAAGTGCCAGGTGATACTCGCCATCTGAGAGCACCAGCAAGGCACTACAGATTGGTGAACGGTAGAGCACAAGACATTCTCTGCCACCATGTTGGGCATCGCATTGTTGGCGCACGAACTGTTGGTCTTGAAAATGGCGTTGCAAACAGTTCTCGGCATAGCTGATAAATCCTTGACATGCTGCACAATGCGAATCCATGAACATCCTTTAGTTAGTGCCTGCCTATAATGTATCGTTACAGGCAGGCAGCTATTTATGTGCCGTAATAGCGTTGGCGTTGCATAAACTGAATGTAATCTGCCAACCATGTGGCTGGTACACCAGGCTCAAACATCGCCAAGAGTTGGGCGAATTGGCCTGTGAGCAATTGGGCCAACCACTGATGATAATCTAAAGTACCATCCCAAAATTGTTCAATGACCCGTTGGGTCATGATCTTTTTGTTGGCACGAAACTCCAACAAATAGACCAAATTGAACCAGCCTTGTGAGCCATCGACCTCAAGCACTTGATCGGTCAAAAACGGGGCTTCAAACGTGCCCAAAGCGCAATAATCAGCGCCATCGGTGCGTTGAATCAGCAATTGGCATGTTGGCGAATGATACAAGGCCAAACATTCCTGCCCATCGGCTTGCGAATCGCATTCAACGCGTTGAAATTGCCCAGCTTGCAGATAGCTGCTTAGTTCTTGCTCAACATAATTGATGTAGCTTTGGCATTGGCCACAATCGTTGCTCACAGAAAACCTCTTAATCGTTCAATGATTGGCTGGTTTGTAAAATCTCGCCACCTGGTCCGATGCTGCCGCCAATGACCCGACCAGTTGTGCTGGCCCGCCAATCGCCAGTCTTGATCCAGCTATTGCCAACTTGACGATAGCCATATTGGTAGGCTTGGCTTTGCATAAAGCGCACTTCCATGGCGCTATATGATTGAGGCCGTTTGGTCAGAATATCGTCGATTGAGCTGCCTTTGATATCGATGCGGCTAATGCCACTTTCAAGCTGGGCTTGCAAGAATTCGCGATTGACCGGCCAAATCCGATTATTGCCACCTTCGGCAATTGGTTTGAGCTTATTCCACACATCGCTGGTGGTGCTGAAATAGCGGCCACCATGAGCGTTGGCTTCACCGATATAGCCAAGGAAGCCCGAGGCCGGATCTGCCTTGAATGCGCCTAAAACCACCCGATCGGTCAAGGCTGTGCCTGCACCAACATGGCTTGATTGATTGGCAATATAGCGAGCCATGGCAGTTTCAGCGCCACCACCTTTGGCGAGCATGCCAATATCGCTGGCGGCTTGGAGTGGGTTGCTGACCCGGGCAATGTCTGATGCTGCATCAGCAACGGTTGCTGCTTTGCTGATCTTAGCCGCTTTACCAACTTTATCAGCACCTTTAGTGCCAATTAGCAACGAGCCAATAAACATCGTGCCACGGCCAATTGCTTCCCATGGGCGGCCATTTTCCCAGGCTTCAACATACGGCGCTTTGAAGGCTTCCCAGAATTCGCCTGGGTGGGTTACCGCATGCCAAATGCCTTTGGCGGTTTCGATTGGGCTGGTGACCATGTTCCAAACCCCAACCACCATATCCTTGAGTTCTTTGCCTGCGCCAACGAAGAAATCTTTGATGCCATTGCCAACACTGCTGAAGAAGCCACCAACGCTATCGAGCCAACTTCCGCCACCCTTGCTGCCGCCATCAGCGTTGCCGAATAACTCGCCTTTGAATAAGGCAGCGGCCTCTTCTTCGGCTTGACCAAAGATTTTTTGGACCTCGAGCGTGACTTCTTGGGCGGTTTGGAATGCAGTGATCAAACGATTGAAGGTTGGATAAATTTCACCATCGAGTTCTTTCGCAAAGGCAACGCTGGCATCGCCCTGCCAATCGCCATCAACCAGTGATTGGCTGACGTTGCGAATTGTCGTTTGCAATTGTTCAACCGTTTGCTTGAGGCGGCCAAAATGCTGAGCAACTTGGGCAGTTTGCTCATACTGTATCTGAACAACATCCTTGCTCATGACACATACTCCTAGGTTGTAAATGGGGTTGATGATCGATTAGAGTTCCTAGGGTGGGCGACTCATGAGTTGGGAGCCAATAAAAAGAACAAGTTTTGATTAAATAGAAAATAACCCATGAGGCCAAGTGACACTCTAGTACTCCACTGTCAGTATACCAAAGTCCTACCTTTTGGACAACGATCAAAATAAAGAACCATGAACAATCAGGCGTTAAGCGCTGGTTCATGGTTCTTCGCTGGCCGTTAAATCGGCCAATTGAGTTTATAAGGCGGCAGTTGCCAGTTGCTCAAACCAGTGTTGAATGTGTTGACGCAGCCAAGTTTGATCGATTGATTGAACCTCGAAGGTTTCGAGATCAGCTTCATCAAGCTGAATTGCCCAAGCACTGGTTGGCCCTTGCAAAATCGCTGGGTTGATCGCATCGACAATTTCAGTATCTTCGCAGCGCAGAATTGCCAACGACGCACTAAAGATCGGCGCTTGAATTGCTGCAATTAAGGCTTGAGCTGCTTGCTCGTCAAGCCCGGCGCGGCTTAGGCGGTTGAAAGCCTCGGCTTCGGCGCGATTTTCAGCTAGCTCTTTGATTGCCATGAACTCGCTTTGGCTGAGCCGCACACTGGCCTCAAAGGCTTTGCTTGGTTGAACTTCGAGCAAAAATGCCAACCGATCAAAGAGCACCAACATATCGGGCAAGAATGCCAAGCGATGCTGTTGCTCGTTTGGCAAAGTTTGCTCAACTACACCTAACTGATTGACATAGTGTAGGAATAATTGACTGCCGACATTTGGTGTATCGCGGGTGGTGATAAAGGCAATATCGGGAAAGGCCACAATTTGCGAAAATTCTAAAATTTCGCGTTCGATCATGACGACTTCATCTTCGTTGATTGTGGCTAATTCTTTGGCAACCAACCCTTGTACGCCTTGATTGAGCGCTGCAAGGTGGGTTGCTTGATCATGCGGAACCAACGTTTCATTATCTAAGCCAATGATTTTATTGGTACGAGCTGCTTCGAGTAACACTAAAAACTCGTTACGCTCTAAAATAAGTCCATCCATTGAGTTAACCCCTTCTCTAGGTTATTTGGCTCCACCAAACGAGAAGCCAAACGAGACAAATGGCAATTTAATTTTGGTTTCTTTACCGATGCTAAAGCCAAGCTCGGCCTTGAGGCCAACTTCGGCGGTAACCCCAACGTTGACCCCAGCAACATTCAAGCCTTTGGTGGCTTGAACTGAGACGAGCGTGCCGCCGATGGTTGCGCCAACTGAGCCATCTTTGAGGCCAGCAAAACCTTCAACTGAGAGGGCTTTGCCTTCGAGGGTTTCGGTATAGCCAAAGTTTTTGTCGCCATAAACATTGGTTAATTCACCTTTGGCAACAGTTCCTTCGACGTATGGCCCAATCGTAAATTTCTTATCGCCATTGACCCCTAAGCCGATCCCAGCTTCGCCATAACCAACTTGGTATTTGCCTTTGAGGGTGTAAGGAATCGGCCCATCAACCTTAATCAGATCGCCTTTGTCTTCAAGGAGTGCGCCGCTAACGCCTAATTTGAGTTGCGGCTTGGTTTCACCAGTTTTGGTTTTGTAATCATAGGTGTGAACTTTAACTTTACCCTTGAAGGTTGGGCCACTGCCTGAGCCGCCTGTACCTGTGCCACCATCGCCAGTATTGCCACTGCCACTGCCACTGCCACTGCCATTGCCATTGCCAGCAGTCCCATTGCCGCTACCATTACCATTAGCACCACCGCCAAAGACATCGCCACGAAAAAGGGCAGCCGCTTCTTCTTCAGCTTGTTGGAAGACTTTTTTGATCTCTAAGGTTGTGCTTTGTGCTTGTTGGAAAAAAGTGTGAAGGCGGTTAAAGGCTGGTTGAACCTCGCCCCGAAATTCAGCACTAAATGCCTTTTGAGCATCGCCCTGCCAATCACCACCCTCAAGCCGATTGGCCATACTTTCAAGCGATTTGAAAATTGCTGTGGTGGTGTCAGCGGCTTTGCCAAAACGGCTGGCAACTTGATCCAACTCATCGTACTTGGCCTGAATGGTGTCTTGAGCCATGAGGTAAACTCCATCGGGTATAAAAAGAACAGAAGATTGTGATCATTGCTAGAGATACTAGCCAATGATTATGCTATGGGCTTATTCAGGTTAAACCATGATTAAGCGTACACCCTTCTTAGTTAAGACTGCAATAAATGGCGCAGCCTTACCAAGGAATAATAGAATCGCATCTGTTCCAGCATACTCGATGGATTAGTGCTTTACAAGAGGGGCTTTTGATGGATTTTTAAGTTAATTCGTGGCCCGTAAATCGATCAAACGAGATGAAGTAATTGCATCTCGTTTGATCAGGCTACATAATTAACGTCCGTGGATTTGATCGAGGGTTGCTACGGTGTCCCCAGTTTGCTCCTCGTAGGCTGCAATCATAGCCAAAAGCCCTTGGCCAAGGGTTTTCGCGACTGGCAACGACATATTTACGACGGCAACGGCGCGGCCATTGGTTTGTAACACGGTATAGGCATCGGTTGCTCCTAAACCGTTGATAAAGCCATTTGCATACATCAAGGGCGCTTCCAAAAAGGCATCTTCGACCAAACTTTGCAGATGTTCTAAATCGCTCATTATTGCTCCTAAATGCTACATTGCGCATAAAAATAGCGCTGATCTGAACCAAGCGCTATTTTAACTGCATATTGATTTTTCGGCGAATAACCTAATCCGAGATGATCACTTTAAAGGTAATTTGGCTGCGATCAAGCGTGATCAAATCGCCATGTTGCAGCACTTGGCGACGATCAACTTGAATTGGCCGCCCAGTTGAATCGGTGATCGTGGTTGGGTTGGGCGAAAGGCTTTCAATATAGAAATGGCCGCCAGTTTCGGTAATTTCAAATTGGCGACGCGAAACCCGTAAGCCATTAGGATGGCTGCCCAAATCAACTGCCAAAAGATCGTTGTTCGATTGATTATCAAAGCGGCCAACCACCGCTGGTTGCCAGTGTAAGCGAAAACTATTGCCTGTTGGATGTTCGCGCAGATAAATCCGCCGTGCCATTGGTTGGCCGTCGGCAGGCATATTTGGCATGGCTTCGCTAAAAATCAAGCGATCTTTATTGGATACTTGTTTATCGAGCGTGCGATTATTGCTCAAAACCGTGCCATCAGCTTTCATCAAGCAATAAGCATCAGGGTTTTGGCCGAGAAAATCGAAATCACGCCGAAATTCCTTCAGAATCGATTCAACAAGTTCGCCAGTTGGCATATTGGTGAGGGCTTGGGCAACTTGTTGCTTTTTTTCATAAACATCGATGAAAAGTTCAAAGCGGGCTTGTTTAGCCATGAACGTAACTCCTCGCACAGGATTATACTTGGGTGGCAAGCTTTGAATTCAGCCCGCCACCCAAATACTGCTAGCTTTCTACTAGGGTTGATTCAAAGGCCAGAATCAACGATTCATCGTCGCTGTTGGTCATATCGGCCATCATCGTGGCAGTCTCAAGATCAAGCCCATCGTGCATATGCTGATCAATTAACATTTGATGGAGCATTGATCGCAGCCGTTCCGAGCTATTCCAGCTGACAAAATCCATCGTAATGTAGTTTTGCATAATGCTTTCGGTAATGCTGCCTTCGCCATTGGATTCTTTGAGCCGTGGCATTAAGCGTTGGATACCTTGACGAATCAGCGCCGACATTTGGACAACGCGTGGATCTTGTTCGATGTTAACTGGTTTATCGCCAATCGTGATCGCCCCGCTTGACCAAGCTGCCCGTTCAGGGTGGCGTTCAGCAATCGTTTCGACCCAGCCATCGAGCGCATTGATTACCCGTTCGGCTTCATCGCTGGCATCTTCGGCGACTACTTGGCTTCCATTAGTGTATGGGCTAGCAACTTGAATCAGGGTGGTTTGACCAGCCTTGACCATAAAGCCACGCCCCATTGGTAATTCTTTGCCACGAACTTCGCTTGGGGTGCGCATAACCCGCAGCGATTCAACTGCTTGCGCAGTGCGCAGCCCAATCCCAAAGTTAGCGCTCATAACTCGTCGGCGTAAATCGTTGACTGAGCCATCCAGTGTCCCTGCGATGATCACAAACACGCCTTCGCCACCGTAGCGTCGGGTAAGCACGGCAATGTCGTTCATGACTGAACGTTTGCTTTCGGCTTCGTCGCTGAAATCTTCAAAGTTATCGATGAAGATGTAGACTGGTCGGCTAATTGCTTGTTGGGCAAATGCTTGACATTCGATTTGCAGATTTTCGAGCAAACTCGGCATTTGATCGATTTCGCTGACGGTTTGCAAAACATGCGGCAAATCAGCAAAGCTGCGCTTGCCACCATATTTGAAGAAGCGTCCACGGGTATCAATCAAGACCATTGCGACTTGTTCAGGTGTGTAGCGATCGGCTAACGAAAGTACCCAGTTATAGAGTAAGGTCGTTTTCCCTGAGATTGGTGGCCCTGCAATCGCTGCGTGTGGCCCAATCTTCTTGAGATCGTACATGGCGGGTTGGAGATTATTGCTTTGGCCAACAACGCTCCAAATGACTTTACCTTCAGCAACTTCATTGGCGGCATCCAGCATCTCACGCAATGGCACAATTTGCGGCAGAATTTGAATTGGATCAGGTGTGGTTTTCATGCCACCAAGTTGTTGGACTTTAGCTTGCATCATCAGGCCCATCAGATCCAGTTCTTCGGCTTCGTTGCGATGATCGCGGCCATCGGGACCAATTAAGCCAACTGGCAAGGTCGATTGGAAGAGCAATGGACGCTTGCCAACCCGAATATAACCACGGCCTGGAATATCGCCAAACTCAATTGCGCCGCGACCAACGATATCCATATAACGATCTTGCTGGCCTTGTTTAAAGGTGATCCGTTCACCAAACAAGCTACCGAATCTGCTTGACATATTATTTGGGAAGTTGGCAGTCACGATAAAGGCAATCCCAACACTCAGCGAGCGTCGTACCAACGGAATTAGGATCGATTCTTCAACCGCATCATAATTTTCGTGGATGATTGCAATATTATCAATTGCTACCACGATTGCTGGTAAGGCTTGGTCAGGGAACTGCTGGTTATACTCATAGATCGTATTGACCCCAGCATCGCTAAAGATTTGTTGGCGTTCGCGGGTCAAACGTTCCATTTTGCTGAACAAGCGCAGCATTTGTTCTTCAAAGGTCTCGTCATCGGCGTAGATCAAGGCTCCAATGTGGGGCAAGTTGCGCAAGCTACGGTAGTTGCGCCCACCCAAATCGACCACATAGGCGTGGAGTTCATCGGGGCTGTGGGTTGCCGCTAAGCTTGTAATGATCGAACGCAACAACGAAGTCTTGCCCCAACCAGAGTCGCCATAGATCGCCAAGTGGTTGGTGCTGAAATCAAAGACGAATGGCAATTGAGTTGCTTCATTTGGGTCATCGACCAGCAATGCGGCTGTGCGCATGGCTTCAGTTTCCCAATTGACCCCAGGCCAGAGCCGTTCGGTATCGCCGTTGATCCAGTCAGTAACCGCTGGCTGGAAGACGATGATCGTATTGTCTTTAGCATTGACAATTGGCGATTGCAAACTTACTCGTTCAGGCAAGAAATTGGGCCATGGCTTAGGCGTTGGTTGATAATTGACCAACTCGCGCGAAATTTGCACCACGGTATCGAACAGCTTGGGTGTATCTTCGCTGGTCGAAACTGGTTCTGGCTCACGCTCAGGCCAAAGCACCCCAACTTCACGATCGTCGATTTGGCTTTCACCAGTATACGAAACCTGAATCAACTCAAGGTTTTCGTTGCCAATTTGCAAATAGCCGCGACCAGGCATACCGTTTGGTAGGAAAGCGGCATCAGGTTTGCGCAAGAGCTCGCGACTGGTGTCAGGTTGCTCGACCCGTAAACAGAGCCGCAACTTGATATTGGCCCGCATTTGGTCGGTAACGCCTTTGGGTTGTTGCGAGGCCAGCAAGAGGTTAACCCCTTGGGCACGACCAACCCGCGTGATACTTTCCAATGATGGCAAATATTCAGGGTTTGAATCGAACATTTCGGCATATTCGTCGATGATGATGAACAAGTGGGGATATGCACCAAACTCTGGCTTGAGATGGAACCCACGTTCGCGATATTCGACAATATCTTTGGTGCCGGTCATGGCGTTGAGCGCTTGACGGCGACGAATTTCAGCATCAATCGAGGTAAACATGCGATCAACTGCCGATTTGTTCAAGTTGGTCACGATGTCCACACAGTGTGGCATGTTTTCAAAGGGCTTGAATGCACCGCCGCCTTTGAAGTCCACCAAGACGAAGTTGAGAATACTTGGCGAGTAATTCAGTGCCAGACCAACAATCAAGGTCATCAGCAATTCCGACTTACCAGCCCCAGTACCCCCAGCCACCATCCCGTGAACACCGTCGCGTTTGGCTTCAAGTTGCAGCGTGCGTGGCCGATTGCCCGAGACAATCCCCAAACAGGCCGCCAACCAACCAGCTTGCTTGCCCGTTCCACCGTTATAATCCCATGTTTTGGCGGTGGCTTCCTTGAGTTCTTCGACGAATGGGCGATCACCACGGCCAATATTGTGCATTTCTTGCAATACTTGGCGATACGATGAACTCTTAGGTAAGGCAGCAATCCCTAATGGTGGTTGGTATTTGCCAGGATTATTAGCAATATAGGCATTCATATGCTTGCCAATAACCCGAATTTGGCCAGCCTCACCGCGAATTTGCAGTTTTTCGGTGACTTGTGGTTGACCATCAGCCCCAAGCACATCAGCTTTGCCAATCGTGCCTGGTGGTAGCGCAATATGATAGCTCAGTGCATCACGTCCAACCTTGGCTGCACCACGGCCTGGAATTTCTTCGACTTCCAACAGCCGCGTCCCTACAATTGATGAATAATCGCCTGCATCAGAGATGCGGAAGGTCAAACGTTCAGTAAAGAGGCTATATAGTTTACTTGACAGAATGTTCAAGCGACTAGCAGTGATCAGAATGTGTAGGCCATAGGCTTTCCCTTGGCGTGCCAAAGCCACAAAGGCCTCAAGCAAGTTATTGGCATCGTTATTCTTATCATCGCCAAAGGTTTCGATATATTCGCCGAAGTTATCGATCGCGACCAAAATCGCTGGCTTGGGTTTGGCAGCGTTTTGGCTATTGTATTCAGCAAGGGTTGAAACGCCAGCATCGCTGAACAGCTTCTTGCGTTCATCAACCACATTATTCAATTCACGCCAAAGCTGTTGAATCCGCTCTTCATAGCCTTGTTCATCGGGCAGAATCACCGTCCCGACGTGGGGAATTGCGCGGAGCACTTCAAGGTTGCGCCCACCAAGATCAAGCACATGAGCATTGAATTCATTTGGCGAGTGAGTTGCTGCCAAGCTCAACACCATCGAACGAATCATGGTGGTTTTACCCCAACCAGAAGCCCCAAAGACCACCGCATGGCCTTTATTGAAATCGAGAATTAGCGGCATTTGGCGGGCATTGCCTGGATCATCGAGTACCCCAACGATCGCTCGCATGGCCACGTGATTCCAATCGACTCCAAACCATTGACCTTTATTCTCAAACCAATCGCCAACGAAGGCATTCAAGGAAATCCGCTGCGAGCGGCCAAGCGTCATCAACGGCAGATAGGTTTTATCGACATAACGTGGGTTGAGCAATTGTTCAAAGGTAATCGCATCGGGTAATGGGGCTGGCCATGGCGTTTGTGGCCGTGGGCGTGGATGGAGCAATTCCTGCGCCATGCTCACAATCAATTCATAGAACTTAGCCTTAGTTCCATCAGCCGCCACCGCATAATCGTAGGATTCACCAGTGTACGATACTTGAATCAGGTCGAGATTTTCGTTACCAACTTGGAGATAGCCACGGCCAGGCATCCCGCTAGGCAAGAAGGCTGCATCTGAGCGGCGCAACATTTCGCGGCTGGTGTCAATATCTTCAACCCGCAGACAAATCCGATACTTGATATTGGCCCGCATCTGGTCGGTAACCCCAATTGGCCGTTGTGAAGCCAGCAAGAGGTTAACCCCGATCGAACGACCAACCCGCGTGATACTTTCCAATTCATCGCGGAATTCTGGCGTATCGCTGATCATTTCGGCGTATTCGTCGATGATGATGAATAGATGCGGGAATGGCCCCCATTGTGGGTCAAGGTGGAAGCCCTTAGCCCGATATTCAACAATATCTTTGGTACCGGTACGGGCATTTAATGCTTGGCGACGACCCATTTCTGCATTGATCGCGGTAAACATCCGCCGTACCCGCGATTTATTCAAGTTGGTTACCAAATCGACGGTGTGTGGCATATCCTTGAAGGGATCAAACGCACCACCACCTTTGTAGTCAACCAGAATAAAGTTGAGAATACTGGGGTCGTAACGCACGGCCAAACCGATGATCAAGGTCATCAGCAATTCCGATTTACCAGCCCCAGTACCCCCAGCGATCATCCCGTGGACACCATCTTTTTTGGCTTCGAGTTGCAGCGTGCGTGGGCGATTGCCGGACATTACCCCAACCGTTACTTTGAGCCAATCGGCGTTTTCAGGCTTGATGCTATCTTCCCATGCTTCGCTCATCAAGGCATTGAGCTGGGGCCGTAAATCTGGCTCAAAGCGAATCTCACGTTGCAGCATGGTGGCATACATTTCAGGCAGCATCGATTTGAAGAGAATCGCCTTGGGCATGGCATCGACGCGACGTGGCTTCGCATAGTGCTTGCCACTAGTACGAGCATAATCGCTCATAAATTGGGCTAGTTGATCGATTTCCTTCATTTCGATGGTTGAATCGAGTGAGCCATCGCTACTGATGCCTGCCGATACTGCTACTTGGAAGCTCAGCGGCTGTGGCCCAACTTTGGTATAGCCACGGCCAGGAATATCATTAATATCATCAACCCGACCGCCAACGATCGCCCGATATTCGGTGTTATCGCTGAGCTTCAAGGTATAGCGCTCGGTAAACAAGCTAAAGACTTGGGTCGATAGCTCGGCCATGCTGCCAATTGTGATGATAAAGTGAATGGCGTAGGGTTTAGCTTGGCGAGCAATCGAAACAAGTTTATCCAATACGCTTTCCACATTGGCATCTGGACCTTCGCCAAAGGTTTCAGTAAATTCGGCAAAGTTGTCGATTGCAACCAAAATTGCTGGTTGGGTATTTTTAGGATTAACCGCATTGTATTGGTAAATATCGGCGATCCCTGCATCGTTGAGCAAGAGCTTTCGCGCATCAACAATATCGTTGATTTCGCGCAGCAATTGTTCAACCCGCTCTTCATAGCCTTCACCATCCGGAATAATCACCGCACCCGAGTGAGGCAATTTATCCAAAACGCTAAAGTTCCGTCCACCCAAATCGAGAATGTACATATGCATCTGATTGGGCGAGTGGGTCGCGGCCAAACTCATCAACATCGAGCGCAGGAAGGTGGTTTTACCCCAACCCGAACCACCAAAGACCACCGCATGACCACGTGGGAAGTCAACCGTCAATGGTATTTGTTTGGCGGCATAGGGATTATCGATCAAGCCAACGACTGGGCGCATCGCATATTCCCGCCAGTTGAGATCTTCGACCCAGCCTGAGCTACCATTGATCCATTTATTCAAGGCTGGGTTGAGGGTGAGGTCGTGCTCACGCGGCAAGCCAACCATAATATCGTCGATCCCTAAGAGATATTCCTCGAAGGTAACCGCATTCACATTGGGATCATCGGAGATCAAGTGTTGGGTCAAGGCCAATTCACGTGGTAAGAAGTTTGGCCATGGTGCCCGTTGAATTGGAATATTGTTATCACGTGACAAGGCATCGAGCGTCGTCACGATCACTTTGTAAAGTTCTGGTGGGCTTTGATCTTGGGTATCAATCCCTGGGTCAACCCCTTCAGCACGGCGGCGATCCGGCCAAATAACCTTTTCTTGGGAAACTGAATTGGGATCAACATACGGATCACCAGTGTAGGCGACTTGAATCAATTCAATTTCTTCGTTACCGACCTGCAAGTAGCCACGACCTGGAATCCCAGTTGGTAAGAAGGCGGCATCCGAGCGGCGCAACATTTCGCGGCTTTCGCCCTGAGTTTCCACCCGCAAGCTAATCCGGAATTTGATGTTCGAGCGCATTTGGTCGGTAATCCCGCTTGGCCGTTGGGCTGCCAGAATCAACGAAACCCCAAGTGAACGCCCAATCCGCGTGATACTTTCCAACTCACCGCGATATTCAGCCCGATCGGCGATCATTTCGGCGAATTCGTCGATGATGATAAACAGATAGGGGTAGGGATAGTGGGTCGTATGGAAATTCTTTTTGCGATATTCAACGATATTTTTGGTATCAGTTTCGTTGTTGAGCACTTGGCGGCGTTGCATTTCCGACTTAATTGCCGTAAACATCCGCGTTACGCCATCGCCAGCCAAGTTGGTGATGATATCGACACAGTGGGGCAGTCGTTCAAATTCCTTGAATGCACCACCACCCTTATAGTCAACCAAGACAAAGTTAACCACTGACGGATCGTAAGTAACGGCCATCACGGCAATCAGCGAGATCAGCAACTCCGATTTACCCGAACCGGTACTCCCAGCGACCATCCCGTGGACACCATCTTTTTTGGCCGAAAAGACCAAAGTACGGGCTTTATTCCCCGACATACGGCCAACTTTAGCGCGAAGCCAGTTGGCATATTTGGGTTGGATGCTGCGTTGCCAATTCTTGAGGGCATCAACTTTGAGTTCATCGAGCGAGCTATAGCCCATCAAGTCGAAGAAGGCTACTGCATCGGCGAGGTTAGCTCCAGCGCTTTGGCGCAAGTTGAGGGTTGATAATTCTTCGGCTAATTTGCGTGATTCTTCGCGATTGACGATATTGTCGGCAGCCCCGATATAGCGGAAGGTATTGACCCCTTGCTCAGCGTAGCGGAAGAATAATTGTTGATGTTGGGCTTGTTTACTGTTGGTTGCTGGCGTGGTGCGCTCAATTTCGATCACCGACTTACAACCACCAGGCACTTTACTGCGCTCTGGCACGAGGAAGATCACCGCAGCGCCAAGCTGTGGGCCTTCTTCGATCAAGATTGAAAGTGCTGCATCCGATTCAATATTACGCAGGCGTTCGCCAGCTTTTTCATACATATCGAGTAGGTCAACCACCAGCAACATAAATGGTAAGCCTGGGTTGCCACGGCCCGAATTATTACTATTTTCTTCGTTATCTTCCATGCGCATCTTACGTTGCGATAGAATTTTACGAATGCCTTCCATGTATTGATCTAATTCATCGCCTTCTTCATCGGCATCATCAGCAACTTGTTTAATTTCGCTAACAAAACAGAGTTGTTCGTATTCGCCTGGCTGGCAATGAGGCAAGGTTTCGACCCAATCCCACTCATTGTACTTTGAAGCCAAGACATACAACCGAGTATCTGAGGGCGAGTGAAACACCACATAATGGGCCAAGATTGAGCGAATCGACTCATAGACAGCATCGCGTGCGCCAGCAATCCCCAAGGCATGGGTTGTTGGCGTAATTGGGGTAGACTTTTCCTTTGAATCACCTTCGTCCTCAGATTTGTGCCGCAACGTGATGATAATTGGAATATCTGAGACATAGCGCGAATCAGCATCGAGCTTCATTGCTTCGCGGGCGAGTGGGCTGCTAAAATTACCACCACCCCGCACCTCATAGACCACGGTTGAGGGTAGTGTTCCCATGCCAAGCCGCACTGAACCAAAGTCATCGTCAGAAACCCGTCGTTCCCAAATGCGGGCATTTGAACGAAGAGTACGTTCAGGTTTTTCTAAATCGTGCTTGGCATCAGTAATCACCCTGATGGTACTCGGGGTATCGGGATAGTTATAGCGATAGAAACGGCGTTGCAAATCGTGGTAGCCGTGCATATCCTTATTAAGCTCGACGATTTGTTCATGATATTGCCGTTCACGCTCTAAGCGTTGGTTTTTTTCGCGAATAAACGAATAGATCGAGAACCCTGTGGAGGCCAACACCGATAAGGCCATCGGAATCAGAATCAAAGCGCCGCCGCCGCCCCGCCCTCCGAACATGGTTACAAAGACATAGCCAACAATCATCGTCATCGGCAGAGCCAATTGGATTAACTTAGAAATCGCATCCTCAGGATTTTCTGGGGGTGATGGGATTTCAAACTTATTAAAAGGTAGCTCTGGTTGAATCCGTGGAGGACGATCTATCATCTGGATAGAGTTTTTCATCGGTGCATCTCCAAAATTCCGCCCATCGATCAATCACTGATCGGATCTAATCTTGAACACACTCTACAAAATGGCACGAGGAGAGAGAAATAGCGTTTAGCTGGTGTAACGTGCCAACTATACCATACAATCCTATATTTCGGCTAGTGGTTGACAGCTTTTGAATAAATGAGTAGAGTAGTGCCAACAATCCTCGCCTAGCAATCCACGTTGCGGTACGATAGAGCCGTAATCTGGTTTCCCATGACTACCCATGGAACGGAGTAAGCGCCCATGAAACAGGTATGTCTGTTATGTGAACGAACATCGTTTGATAATAATTTGTATTGTCAAGAAGTTTATTGTCAAGCTGAAAAATCGCCAACAATTCTCGGATATGGAAAATGGCTGGGCGATATTGAAATCGTGCGGCCAGTTGTGGTATTACGCTCATCGGTTTTATATGAAGCAAGCCATCAAAAAGAGCGGGTTTTTCTGAAAGTTGCCCACGTTGGTAGCGAAAATACCGAACGCTTGAAACGAGAAGCTGAATTTCTTAAAACAGTGCGGGTTTCCAACGAACGCAACACTTTTTTGCCAAACTGGCGGCCACCTTACGCCAATGCAACCGTTAGCGCTCAAACCGAAGCCTATGGTCGGGCCATGCTCGGCGAACACCTCTTTTACTATTATTTGTCAGATTTTTTCGCTGGCGAATCGTTGCGTGATGCGCTGACCAAAAACCCGCAAATGTGGGTCAACCACATTGGTTGGTTGGTCATGCGGTTAGCCTCATCAGTGGCCTTGCTCCAAAGCAAAGGTGTGTTGCACTTTGGCATTACCCCCGATTCGTTATTGGTGCATTTTGAAGATAATCCTTCAGTCCCAACGGTTTATTTGCTTGATTTGGGGATAGCCAGCACGCCGCAAAATATCAATAATGATTGGTATTCGTTTATGGTTCCGCCCGCTTATACCTCACCCGAAATTATGCAACCACATTTGCAAAAACCGAGCTATGCCACCGATGTCTATGGCCTAGGCTTGATTTTGTATGAAATGTTGGTTGGGGTTCCAGCTTACCCCTTTAAGCTCAAAAGCGATGAAGAGGTCTATCAAGCGGTTTTGAAAAACCATCGGATTAATATGAACCGGACTGCTGACGTGCGAGCGATTGCTGAGTTGGCGGTGCGCATGGTTGATACTCAAGTGGCTAATCGTCCACAGAATGCCGCTCAAGTTGTGCAAGAATTGCTCAAGCTATTCGGCGAAGTACCAACTGCTAAAAAGAGCCGCTGGCCCAGCCTCAACACGATCTTGATCATTGTGATTAGCCTCTTGACCGTGGCCTTTTTGATTACCTTCTTCGTAACACTCAACCAACTCAATATTATTTGATCATTGATTAAGCTGCATTGCATCCCTAACCCCTTTCCCGCTCTGTGGGAGAGGGGTATTTTATTTCAGGCGCATACTTATAATCTGATCAACCCTACTAGTGAAAATCCCCCTGCTCACCGCAGTGGGAGAGGTGTTAGGGGGTGAGGGAATTTAAATTCAAACCGACCATGCAGGTGCATGATCGGTTTGAAATACAGGGTAAAATGACTTGGATATAAAACTAGCCGAAGCGACCTGAGAGGGTTGAATCTTGGTTGATGTATGCTTGAACTGCTTTGTTGACTTCACCTGCAGTTTCGAGCAATTTTTCCGACATTTTTTCGATTGTTGGGCGGAATTGATCGATGTATTGAGCAACGGCATAACCGCCGACCAAACCGATGAATGCGGTAGCTTTAAGCGTGGTTGAAAGCACTTCCAACACCTTAGCCACAGTTTTCAAGACTTGCCCAATTGTATTGAGAGTCTTGGCAATTTTTTCAACTGGGCCTTGTTCTAGATATACTTCTACTTCTGCCATGAAATGGCCTCCTTAAAATCTATACTTAAGAATTCAATGTCAAAATTAGTAGAATTTAGCAATGCTGCGCAATTTTGAGTTGACCAAGTTGCGAGCGGTGCTATCAGCACGGTCGATCAAATCACGGGCTTTGGTCAAGTTTTTGTGGTAGTTGGTGATGCCAGTCCCGATGCGAGTAACTTCGGGGGTCATCAAATTCAGCAACTCGTCTTTGAATTGAGTTGCCCCATTACCACGCCATACTCCGTCAACCATGCCAAGAATTTGCTTGATTGGAGCCAAGGCTTGTTCTTGAATGACATTGAATTGTTGCATCAATTGTTGCAGAACGCTATCCAAAACCTTGCGAGCTAAGCGCATTAGGAAACTTTTCATTAATTAACTCCTTGATATTCTGAAATGACTTTTTAAATTTAGAACATTTGGGAATTTTTGTTGTCGGTATCGGCCATTTGTTGCATTGAAACCTTGATATCGTTTTGAATCTCGGTCATCTTAGCAGCAAATTTGGCGACTGATTGAGCCATGATTTGCAGGGTTTCGACGAATTCATTGCCAGCATCACCTTTGAGTGATTCTTGGAGGGTGTTGGCAATCGACAATACTTCTTGGTTGACATCTTGCAAGCCTTCATGCGCTTTGCCGAAGGTTGCTGCAGCTTGTTGCATAACCTGTGGATCAAATTTTGTTTTCTCTGCCATGAGAGAGCCTCCTTAGAATAAAAAAATAGCGAAAGTTTAGATTTGCCAAGCTTTGAAGATACCAGCAGCTTCTTCTTCATGTTGCTCGAAGGTCTTCTTGATTTCGTTGGTGGTTGATTGGAAGGTGTTGAAGGCTTCGATCAAGCGTGTGTAGGCTGGTTTAATGTCTTGTTCCCATTCTGCATGGTAACTTGTTGCTGCATCACCAAGCCACTCTGTGCGAAGAGTTTGGCTCAGTTGAGTGAGCATTTGCATCAATTGTTGTGATGATTGAGCAAGTTTGCCAAAGCGGCTGGCAACTTGATCCAACACATTGCGGTCAAATTGTACGGTTTCTGCTGCCATTGAGAAATCCTCCTTGTGTGTTCGGAGCCAAGTTGGCTGCACTGGGCCACACATCCACAGTACTTGCGGGTTACATCAATCTGACGAAAGTAGTTGGTCGAGCCTTTCCTTTTGAGTCTGAGTTGATATGCCGAGCGACCGATATTGCTAATAGTTGAATTGTTCCGTGGTTGTCAAGCGTTGTTCGAGTTTCGCAAGTGCCTACTTCTAACACCATCAGCCCAACCCTGTCGCTTTTGTATAAAAAGACCAAATAGGGGTTTATCGATTGTTATTGCCACCAAAGCGATAGAGTTGTTACAAAAATGTTCCAATCAATCAAATTCGTATCCGTCGAGAAACGAGTTTTTCGATTAGTGATTTTTGCGCTTACTGAGTGTGCCTGCTTTAACCAAATACATTCTCTCACCCCATGTATTTAGCTATTGCAACGTTGTAATGCTATTTGCTTCACATAAACATCGATTGCCAAGTGCGGTTAATTCGTACTCAGAGTGTACAAAACCAATTTGTTCTTGTCAAGAGCTTTTTTTGGGGTTTTTCCCACCAATATCGTTCTCGGCTAGGAGTGTTGTACTATCTCTGGCCGATAAATCGTGCTCAATTGTTAAAGCTATCGAACCTCAGACCGCCAAGAATGGTTAGCGTTTTAAGAATTTCTGTCATTTGCTGTGCTGGCTTGATCCTAGCTATTGTGCTAGCTAGCTAATGGCCTACCCTAATTGCTAGGACTTTTAGCGTTGCTCGCCAATTTTGCCAATTTTTGGGCTTGCTGCTCAGTCACTGGGTCTAGCACGTCGCTCATTTAGCGCTTTGTAATGGGCTAATCAGCTACTTTGATCGCTGCCTGCTCGGCAATTGACGGCTGATCAGGCTTCTGCTACAGTACAGCCTACAAATTTTTTTGATCTGAGGCCAAGTGTCGTAGCTTGGCTGGAATATTGGGGAAAGTCCGGTGAGATTCCGGCACTGTCGCGCAACGGTATGGCTCAATGCTAAGTCCGAATGCCCACTCAGTTCGAGTTGATCAAGATGTCCCTTCGCGTCAAAGGGGGTGATCATTGCCGCTTGCAATTAATGCCCATGGGCTGCTGCCCATGGTTTGGTAATGGTTTATGCCTGTTCCGCTAGGGAGCAGGCATTTTTTTATTTAGCTCAATTAAGGATGCTCTATGAATGAGATCGAGGTCGGGGCTAGCGCCTCTCCTGAACAGGCTCCATGGCTTTATCAATTAATCGTTGAAGCTTGTGCTGCTTATCCCCAAACAACTGACGCGAATACGCTCTGGCAGGCGGCGAGTTTGGGCTTTTATCCCAATATGGCGGTTGCCGAGCAATTGCAGGCCTGTTGCTTAACCGCTCGAAGCTGGATTGAGCAGGAGCCGGATTATAGTTTTGTGGCCGCCGCGCTCTTGGCCAGCCAACTGCACTTTGAGGTGCTTGGCGAATATTTGGCGACTCCAGCGGTTGTGCCACGCTATGCGAGTGCTTTTGTTGATTATATTCAGGCTGGAATTGCCCAAGGCTTGCTCGACCCCAAACTGGCTAGCTTCGATTTGGCTCGTTTAGCAGCGGCAATTGTGCCCGAGCGCGATGCTCTTTTGGCTTATCCTGGCCTGCAAACCCTGTATGACCGCTATTTTATTCAGTGGCAGGGCTTGCGCCGTGAGTTGCCGCAAATCTTTTGGATGCGTGTTGCAATGGGTTTGGCCTTGAATGAGGCTGATCGTGAAGCCCAAACCTTGCGTTTTTACGAGGTGCTGTCGCAATTCCACTTTACTTCGGCTACCCCAACCTTGTTCAATGCTGCCACTACCCATCCCCAATTATCGTCGTGCTATCTCTCGACGGTCGGCGATGATCTTGAGGCAATCTTCGGGGCGATCAGCGATAACGCTATGCTTTCAAAATGGGCGGGCGGTTTGGGTAACGATTGGACTCCGGTTCGCGCCCTTGGCGCACCAATTCATGGCACAAATGGTGTGAGCCAAGGGGTAATTCCCTTTCTCAAAATTGTCAATGATACGGCGATTGCGGTTAATCAAGGCGGCAAACGTAAAGGTGCGGTTTGCGCCTATCTCGAAGCATGGCACGCTGATCTTGAAGATTTTCTCGATTTGCGCAAGCCAACTGGCGATGAACGCCGCCGTACCCACGATATGCACACGGCCTTGTGGGTTCCCGATTTGTTGATGGAACGGGTGTTGAGCAATGGCTCATGGAGCTTGTTTTCGCCCGATGAAGTCCCCGATTTGCACGATTTGTATGGTCAAGACTTTGCGGTGCGCTACGCCGAATATGAGGCGCTAGCGGCTCAAGGCTTGATGCGTTCAGCACGTCAGGTTGAGGCGGTAGCACTCTGGCGCAAAGTCTTGACGCGCCTGTTTGAAACCGGCCATCCTTGGATTACTTGGAAGGATGCTGCCAATGTGCGCTCGCCCCAAGATCATGTTGGGGTGATTCATAGCAGTAATTTATGCACCGAAATTCTGCTGAATACCTCGGCAGATGAGATTGCAGTTTGTAATCTTGGCTCGATTAATTTGGCGGCGCATATTCGTGATGGTTCACTTGACCTTGAAAAATTGCGTACCACGGTTACGACCGCAGTGCGCATGCTCGATAACGTGATCGATATTAATTTTTATCCGCGTCCCCAAGCGGCTCAAGCCAATGCCCGCCATCGCCCAATTGGCTTGGGTTTGATGGGTTTTCAGGATGCTTTGTATGCATTGAAGATTGGCTATGCCAGCCAAGCAGCGGTCGAATTTTCCGATCGTTCGATGGAAGCCATTGCCTATTTTGCGGTTGCTGCCTCAATTGAGTTGGCGCGGGAACGCGGGGCATACCCTAGTTTTCGTGGCTCAAAATGGGATCGCGGCATGTTGCCGATCGATAGTTTGGCAATTTTAGCCGAGCAGCGCGACAGCAAGCCCGAACTTGATCACAGCAGCCATTACGATTGGCAGCCGCTGCGCGAGGCTTTGGCTCAATATGGCATTCGTAATAGCAATTTGTTGGCAATTGCTCCGACCGCTACGATTGCCAATATCGTTGGCACAAGTCAATCAATTGAGCCAACCTATCGCCATTTGTACGTCAAAAGCAATCTTTCGGGTGATTTCACCACGGTCAATCGGGCTTTGGTCGATGCGCTCAAAGCTCGCGGTTTGTGGGATGTTGATCTGCTGGCCGAATTGAAATATTACGATGGCGCAATCAGCCAAATCGAACGAATTCCTGCTGAACTCAAAACTCAATTTTTGACTGCCTTCGAGATTGCCCCCGAATGGCTGATTGCCTGCGCTGCTCGTCGCCAAAAATGGATCGATATGGGTCAATCGCTCAATTTGTATGTGGCTGAAACCAGCGGCAAACGCTTGAATGAGATTTATCTGACGGCGTGGCGTATGGGATTAAAAACCACCTATTACCTGCGCACGCTAGCCGCGACCCAAATTGAAAAATCGACCTTGGATATCAATCGTTTTGGGGTGCAACCACGCTGGATGCGCAACCGCAGCGAATCGGCCAGCGTGCTGAGCGATAACGTTTGTCCAATCGATGACCCTAGTTGCGAAGCCTGTGAGTAGCGAGGAATGTTGCATGACTGAACAATTTGGCCGCTTTAATGCCAGCGATAAACGCCTGATCAATTGTAATCAAGTTGATGTAAACCAATTAATGCCGTTGCGCTATGGCTGGGCTTGGGAGCATTATCTGAATGGTTGTGCGAACCACTGGATGCCCAACGAAGTTTCGATGACTGGTGATATTGCAATTTGGCGCTCAACGAGTCTATCAGCTGATGAACGCTTGATGGTATTGCGCAATTTAGGCTTTTTTGCGACAGCAGAAAGTTTAGTTGGCAACAATATTGTTTTGGCGATTTTTCGACATATTACCAACGCCGAATGTCGTCAATATTTATTACGCCAAGCTTTTGAAGAAGCGATTCATACCCACGCATTTTTGCATATTGTCGAAAGCTTGGGCCTGAATGAACGTGAAATCTTCAATATGTATCATGAAATTCCAGTTATTAGCCAAAAAGATCAGTTTGAGATGCAATTAACTGCGGCGGTGCTCGACCCACAATTTAGCACTGAAACGCTCACAGGGATGCAAACCTTCGTTAAAAATCTAATTGGCTATTATGTGATTATGGAAGGGATTTTCTTCTATAGCGGTTTTGCAATGCTGCTTTCATTACATCGCCGCAATGTACTGACGGGCATTGGTGAGCAAATTCAATATATTTTACGCGATGAAACAATTCACCTGAATTTTGGGGTCGATTTGATTAATGGAATCAAAGCTGAAAACCCAGCAATTTGGACAAACGAATTTCAAGCTGAGATTGTGCAATTAATTCGCCAATCAGTTGAATTAGAAGCTCAATATGCTGCTGAATGCTTGCCGCGTGGAGTAATGGGCTTGCATGCAGCAATGTTCCGCGATTATGTGCAATATATCGCCGACCGCCGTCTGCAACGGATTGGTTTAGCGATTCAATATGGCTCACAAAATCCATTTCCATGGATGAGTGAAACGATCGATTTGACCAAGGAGAAGAATTTCTTTGAGACGCGGGTCACTGAATATCAATCAGCGGCCAGTCTAGAATGGGATTAAGCATGAATTTTCAAACAACAGTTGTGGGTTATCCACGGGTTGGCGTTGGCCGGCCATACAAGCAGGCTTTGGAACGCTTTTGGAGTGGCAAACTCGATGAAACTGGTTTTCGGGCGGCGATCAACGAATTATGCCACGATCGGTTGGCGACCCAAGCCCAGCGCTTGGATCTTGTGCCCGTTGGCGATTTTAGTTTGTACGACCATGTATTGGATACGGCGCTGATGTTGGGAGCTGTGCCAGCACGCTTTGGCAAGGTCGATGCGCATAATTTACAGGGCTATTTTGCACTGGCGCGAGGTCGTGATGGCCTGCCAGCCTTGGAAATGACCAAATGGTTTGATACAAACTATCATTATTTAGTGCCGGAAATTCCTGAGCGTTGGGAACTGCAAGCCAATTTGGTGCTGGAACAAGTGCGTTTTGCCCAGAATGTGGTTGGAGCAAAAGCTCGCCCGGTGTTGCTTGGGCCTTGGACATTCTTGCGCTTGGCTCGCTTGGCGGGAGCCGAATTAGCCCAACATCTACAACAATTAACTGCAATGTATGCCCAAATTGTGCGCGAATTGAATGATTGTAATGTAGCATTTATTCAATGTGACGAGCCTGCTTTGGTTGGCGATGTGACTGAAGAAGAATGGCAAGCCTTTGCCGCCTGCTATCGCGAGCTGAGCAAGCACGGCAAGATCGTGGTGCAAACCTATTATGGTGATGTTACGCCGTGGTATCGCGAACTGTGTCGCTTACCAATCCATGGCTTAGGCTTGGATTTGGTGCAAGGCCACGCCAATTGGGCTGCGATTCAATATCATGGCTTTCCGCAGGACAAAATTTTAGTCGCTGGGGTGGTTAATGGGCGCAACGTTTGGCGGAGCGATTTAGCCGATTTGTATACCAAAATTACTGGATTAAGCGAATTTGTCGCACCCGAACGCTTGATCTTGAGCAGCTCATGTTCATTGTTACACCTGCCCGAAACCGTAACTGCTGAACGTAATTTGCCTGTTGCGGTTAGCAGTGGTTTGGCCTTTGCCCAAGAACGTTTGGCCGAACTAGAATTATTAGCTAACGCCTTACGCGATGGCATTGCAAGCGTGCAACCAACTTGGGATGCAGCGCTGGCCTCGCGTCAGCAATGGCTTGATGGCGTTGGCCGAATTGTGCCAGCGGTACGTGAGCGCACTGCTGCCTTGGGTACTGAAACACCAGCACGTTTGGCCTATGCTGAACGTGTGCCATTGCAACAAGCCAAATTGAACTTGCCACTGTTGCCAACCACCACAATTGGCTCGTTCCCGCAAACTGCGGCTTTGCGCAAAGCTCGCGCTGAAGCCAAGCGCAACCCAACTGGCTATGCCGAAACAATCAATGCCGAAATTGCCCATGTGATTGCGCTGCAAGAACAGTGGGGAATTGATGTGTTGGTGCATGGCGAGCCAGAGCGCAACGATATGGTGCAATTTTTCGCCGAGCATTTGGCAGGTTACGTAGCCACTCAAGAAGGTTGGGTACAAAGTTATGGTAGTCGCTGTGTGCGCCCGCCAGTGATTGCTGGTGATGTTTATCGCACGGCGGCTTTGAGTGTTGCCGAAACTGCCTATGCTCAATCGCTGACCAAGCGACCTGTCAAGGGCATGTTGACTGGGCCAGTGACGATGTTGCAATGGAGCTTTGTGCGCGATGATTTGCCGCGTAGCGCCGTTGCTGCCCAAATTGGCTTAGCCTTGCGCGATGAAGTAACTGATTTAGAGGCAGCAGGCATTAACATCATTCAAATTGACGAGCCTGCCTTCCGTGAGGGCTTACCGTTACGTCGCAACGATTGGCAAAACTACCTTGATTGGGCGGTGCGAGCTTTTCGAATTGCGACCAGCGATGCCAAACCGAGCACCCAAATTCATACCCATATGTGCTATAGCGATTTCAACGATATTATTGCCGCAATTGCCGCGCTTGATGCTGATGTGATTAGCATTGAAGATGCCCGCAGTGCTGGCTCGCTGTTAGCTGGCTTAGAAGGCCGCTACACCCAACAAATTGGGCCTGGCGTGTATGATATTCACAGCCCAAATATTCCAACAGTTGAACAATTGGTTGCGCGAATGCGGCAATTGCTCAACTATTTGCCTGCCGAGCAATTGTGGATCAACCCTGATTGTGGCTTGAAAACTCGCACCTATGCTGAAGTTGCGGCGGCATTACAGGCGATGGTTACCGCAACCAAACAAGTGCGTAACCAAATCAGCTAAATTAACGTATTTTTGATCAATCCGACCTGATCAACGTGTACGAACGAAGATGCTAGCCTTCGCTGGCATCTTTGGTTTTAGGGCTATGTTGGTTAATCAATAATCAACATTCTATTCATATCGAATTCGTGCAGGTGACGTATAATTAATGCTAGTGAATCAATCAGTTATCATGAAAGGATACCGACGACGTGTGGCAAGACATTTTTGATATTCTGCAAATTGTGTTTCTTTTAGTGTTTCTCGAAGGGATTCTTTCGATCGATAATGCCGCAGTTTTAGGCGCGATGGTGGCGCATTTGCCGCAAGATCAGCCGATTCCATGGCCCAAGTGGCTGCAATGGATGCAAGGCCATGGTGAGCGCTTTTTGGGTATGCAACAGGCAGCCGCATTAAAAGTTGGCTTGATTGGAGCCTATGTTGGACGTGGGTTAATGTTGGCGGTGGCCTTCATTATTACCGAAAATCCATGGGTTTTGGCGATTGGCTCAGGCTATTTGGTTTGGTTGAGTGTCAATCACTTTGCCCATATGCATCGCCGCGATCAAATTGATGAGCATAGTGAAGTCAAACAACGAACGACCGGTTTTTGGCAAACCGTCTTGATTATTGAAATGATCGATTTGGCGTTTAGCCTTGATAATGTGGTCGTAGCAGTCAATGCTGATCCACAAAAGCGCTTTTGGGTGATTGGCTTAGGCGTAGCGATTGGAATTTTGGTGATGCGGTTCGCGGCCCAAATCTTCACTAGCTTGATTGAATGGGAACCAAACCTTGAACATGCCGCGTTTGCTTTGTTGCTAGCAATTGGCACCGAATCGGTGATCAAAATTGTTTGGCATCTTGAAACACCGCATTGGCTGAAATTTGCAATTTCGATGACAATTTTGGCGTTAACTGTAGCACTTTCACGTTTGCCATTCTTGAAGCCACTCAAAAAATTCTTACGTTTAGGTTTGCCGTTGGCTTCGATCGTTGATACGCTGGTTGGCTGGCTTTTATGGCCAATTCGTTGGTTGTTTGGCTTGTTGTTTGCGCCATTTCGCCAACGGGTTGCTGCTCGCATGCAAGGTGAATAGGAGCAATCATGCAACTAACAGAGTTGGTGCGCTATTTGGATAGCTATTTGCAAACCGCCAAATTTCGCGATGCAAGCTTAAATGGCTTGCAAGTTGAAGGGCGTGACGAGGTTAAAACCATCGCGCTGGCGGTTGATGCTTCGTTGCAGGCGATTGAAGCAGCAATTGCTGGCAATGCCGATTTGTTGCTGACCCATCATGGCTTGTTTTGGGGCAATGCTCAGCCCTTAGTTGGCTGGCTTGGGCGACGAATCAAACGCTTGATGGCAGCTGATTGTTCGCTGTATACCTCGCATTTGCCGCTTGATGCTCATGGCGAAGTTGGCAATAATGCCCAATTACTCAAGCTTCTAGGTTGGGAAATGGTTCAGCCATTTGGCGATTATCGTGGCCAAATGTTGGGCTTTATCGGCCAACTAACCACGCCATTAAGTATTGAAGGCTTAGTTGCCCATGTCAAAAGCACCTTGGCAATTCCCGAAAACGAGATCAAAGTTTGGGGTCAAACATCGCGTGGAATTAAACGGGTTGGGGTCGTTTCGGGCGATGGGGCCAGCGAATTGGAGCAAGCGCTGCGTGATGGCTGCGATGCCTTGCTGACTGGCGAAGTTAATTATGCAGCGGTTTTTCCCTCGATCGAGGCCGATATGCCCTTGATTTGTGCCGGCCATTATCACACTGAAACGTTGGGTGTTAAGGCATTGGGCGCACATCTAGAGCAAACTTTTCGGGTAAAAACCTTCTTTGTTGATGTGCCAACTGGGGTCTAAACTGCTGCAACTTGTGATCATGTGGCAACGTTAAACCAACCCATGGCCTAAGGCTTGCGGAAGGTAGCATTTGAGCTGTATTTCCGCTAGAATAGGCTTATAGCCATGGTTTCCAGGCTATTGTAGGAGGAATATATGGGATTTCTCGACAATCTTAAAGGAACACTCTCGCAAGGTGTTGATCGCGCCAAGTTCGAGGCCGACAAATTACAACGTACCAGTCGCGTTCGCAGCGATATTGGCGATATGCAGCAGCAAATTGCCACGAATTATGGTTTGTTGGGCCAACGCGCTTACGAACTGCACCAACAAGGTGTGCTAACTGCCCCCGAAGTTACGAGCTTGGTCAATTTGATCAACGATTTGCAAGCGCGTTTGACTTCAGCCCAAGCTGAATTAGAGCGTGCCCAAAACGAGCAATTTGTGGCAGTGCAAACCCCGCCACCACCAGCCTATCCTCAGCCGTATGCGCCATCAGTCCCACCCCAACAAGCGCCGTATGCACCGCCAGTTGAGGCCCAAAATTATGTGCCACCAACCAGCTATGCACCGCCAAGTGAAGCTCCTGCTGCACCACCAGTCGATAGCGGGGCGATTCCGATCGAGCGGTTGTGTCCAAGTTGTGGCTTTAAAGTGGCTGGTCAAGCGGTGTTCTGCCCTGAATGCGGCGCTCGTTTGTAAAAACTTGAAGCTTGCTACAATACCCATGGTTGCTTTGGCAGCCATGGGTTTTTTGATCCTGAAAATAGTTAAGAATGGAATAGAGCATGTTACCCAAAATTGTGAGTGCTGTGCCTGGGCCACGTAGCCAAGCGCTCTTAGCGCAATTGGCATCCAGTGAAGCACCGAGTTTAACCTTGCCTGGCGGCATTGTATGGGCCGAGGCCGAGGGTGCGCTGGTGACTGATGTTGATGGCAATCGCTATCTTGATTTTGCGGCAGCCTTTGGGGTGGTCGGGATTGGCCATCGCCATCCAGCGGTGTTGGCGGCGATTCAAGCTCAAAGCCAGCGCTTGATTCACGGAATGGGCGATGTGTTTGCCCATGAAGCGCGGATCGAGTTGGTTCAATTAATTAAACAGCATGCGCCAATTGCTGATGGACGGGTGTTTTTAGCAGGTAGTGGCGCTGAAAGTATTGAAATTGCCCTTAAAACTGCCATGCTTGCAACCCAAAAACCTGGAGTCATTGCATTTACTGGTGGTTATCATGGTTTGAGTTATGGGGCATTGGCGGCAACCAATCGGGCTGATTTTCGCCAACCATTCTTGCCGCAATTATCGAGCCATATTCAACGTGCACCGTATCCCTATCCATTTCGTTGGCGTGAGGCTGGTGATTGTTTGGATTGGGCATTAACCACTACTGAGCAGGCGATCAAAACCAGTGCTAGCTCAATTGGGGCATTAATTGTCGAGCCAGTTCAAGGCCGTGAAGGCGAAATTGTGCCGCCTGATGGCTGGTTGCGCGGCTTGCGCCAACTGTGTGATCAATACAATATTTTGTTGATTGCTGATGAAATTTTTACTGGTTGGGGACGCACTGGCAAGTGGTGGGGCGTGAATCACGATGGAATCGAGCCAGATTTGATTTGTATGGGCAAGGGCATGACTGGTGGTTTGCAAATTGCCGCCTGTGTTGGCCGTGCTGAGCATATGGCCTATTGGCAGGTCAATGGCGAACCCTTGCATACTGGCACATTTATGGGTCATCCCTTGGCATGCGCTGGGGCCGCCGCCGCAATTCGGGTATTAACTGAACATAATACATTAGATCAGGTCAATCAATTAAGCCAAAACTTACTCCGTGGTTTAGAGGCGATTGCCGAAAACTGCGCCTTAGTGGGTGATGTGCGCGGGCGTGGCTTGATGATCGGGCTAGAGCTGGTACAAGCTGATGGCATTACGCCCAATCCCGCAGCCGTTATGCAGGTGGTGAGTTTGTGCCAAGCCCAAGGGGTTTTGGTGCTTGGCGGCGGGATGCATGGCAATGTGCTGATCCTTACACCGCCGTTTATCCTCGATCAAGCTCAAGTTGAATATGGGTTGAATGTGTTGCAACAAGCCTTGCTCACGGTTGCTGAACAGCAAAAATAGCAGCGGAGCAAGGTTGCTCCGCTGCCCAAGCACCTGGAGGAATTGGGCTTTAGCCCCGGCGACCTACATCGCCATCGCGGTCGATATCACGGTCAAGTTTGCGTTCGACGCTATTGCCAGCATCGCGTAACTTATCACCGACTGCGTTGGCGGTGCCTCGATATTGTGCTTGATTATCATGGCTGAATGCACCTGTTTCGGTATCAGCTTGTTCTCCAACGGTATCACCAACTGCGCCAATTGCTGCGCCAGTGACTCCACCAACCACGCCACCAACGACTGCGCCGACTGGGCCACCAACAGCACCGATGGCTGCGCCAGTTACTGCACCAGCAGCGCCACCACCAGCAGTGCCAACTTTGCTACTGTTATCGTAGGCTTGGTCGGCAGCACGGAAGGTATCATGGCCTTGATCATCGGTGGTCACATCGCGCACAGCGTTTTCAATCCGATTGCTCACAGGCGTATCGTTGGTGGTGCTGTAATCGCGATTAGCAATCGCTTCGCGAGTTGTATCGACGGTAGTCATTTGATCATAGGTAGCATTGCTAGAGTAGGCATTGGTCGTATCATAGGCGGTGCTATGCGGATAATCGCTATCATGCGTGCGATCATTCATTTTTTCGCCTGTGGTATCGCCAGCAGCGCCAATTGCTCCACCAACCACAGCGCCAGTTACCCCGCCGATCACCGCGCCAACTGGGCCACCAGCAGCACCGATGCTTGCACCAGTTACCGCGCCAGCAGCACCACCGCCAACTGTGCCAACTTTGCTGCTATCGGCATAGGCTTGCTCATTGCTTTGGTCGTAATCGGTATCGCTATCCCACTGGAAGCGTTCGGCTCCTGCTTGACGCAAGGTAGTTCTTACTTGGGCCGCCATGTGATCGTTGGCGTGCACCGTGACCAAGGTGCTCCCAGCTTTGACCCGATCTTCGTAGACATTCGCTTGATCTTCGGGAACGCTAGCGGCGTTGATCAATGCGCCGGCAATCCCGCCAGTGGCTGCGCCTGCAACTGCGCCGGTCAAGGCCGATACCAATGCGCCAGCACCAATCAATGGCCCGATGCCAGGAATTGCCAAAGCGGCCAAGCCAACCAACCCGCCCCAAACTGCTCCAACAGTTAAGCCTTCGCCAGCAGTCATATGATCGTCACTGACGGTGACCAAGTTACCATCGGCATCAACGGCGCGGCTAGTATCGCGAGCAACAACTGAAATAGCATCATTGGTGATACCAAGTGCTTGTAAATCGCGAACAGCGGCTTGAGCTTGTGCGTCTGAATTGAATACACCTATAACTGTGGTTGTCATACAATTAACTCCTTTGTTGCCTAACTGATATTTACAATCATTATTCCGATTTCCTGATTACTTATAAAGCAAAAAGCGTGCCACCTGCTTTGCTGGTATTGAACAACATTACCAAAATAGCCTGTAAAGCGGCTGCCCAAGCTCAAATTTGGCTTGAAATTCCGCATCTCAACAAGTGCCAAATTCGCGGTACAATGGCGTAATTGTCTGTGTAACAGGCATTGAATTCCAATGAAGGAGCCGAAACCTGTGGCAATTCACTTTGGTACTGATGGCTGGCGTGCTGTCATCAGTGAAGAATTTACCTTTGAAAATGTGCGTTTAGTGGCTCAAGCAATCGCTGAGCAGTTGCTGGCTGAAACTCCTGCTGGCGAGGTTACGCGAGCGGTGGTGGGCTTCGATACGCGCTTTCTTTCCGATCGCTATGCGATTACAGTTTCAAATGTGTTGGCTGCCAATGGTTTGGCGGTCTATTTAAGCAAAGCCGATTGTCCAACTCCGGCTTTGTCGTTTGCAGTTAAACAGTTGGCGGCTCAAGGCGGCGTAATGATTACCGCCAGCCATAATCCACCGCGCTACAACGGGATTAAAGTTAAAGCAGCGTTTGGTGGCTCGGCCTTGCCCGCAACCATGAAGCAAATCGAGGCCCGAATTAGCGATTTGCAAGCCTCGGGGCGAGCAGCCTTGTATGCTGAACCAGTTTGGCAAGAAAACACCACTGCCCAAGCGGGTGAGGTCGTGCGCTTCGATCCATTGCCAGCCTATTTGGCCCATTTGCGCACATTAATTGATTTTTCAGCGATTGCCCGTAGCTCGTTGCGCGTGGCAATCGACCCAATGTATGGCGCTGGGCGCGGCTATATTGCCCGTTGGTTGCGTGAATTGGGCGTGATGGTAGCCGAAATTCATGGCGATATGAACCCTGGTTTTGGCCGCTTACACCCTGAGCCAATTGGCCGCAACTTACAACCGTTGGCCGACATGATTCGCCGCGACGGCTACGATTTGGGGCTGGCAACCGATGGCGATGCAGATCGGATTGGGGCAATGGATTCACGCGGCGAGTTTGTTAGCCCACATCAAATTTTTGCGCTTGCCTTGCGCCACTTGATCGAAACCAAAGGCCAACGCGGTTTGGTCGTCAAAACGATTTCAACCACCCAATTGATCAATCGCTTGGCTGCGGCCTACAATTTGCGGGTGGAAGAAACGCCAGTGGGTTTTAACCATATTTGCGATCTGATGTTGGCTGAACCAGTGTTAATTGGTGGCGAAGAATCAGGCGGCATCTCGATTTTGGGTCATGTGCCCGAGGGCGATGGCATTTTGATGGGCTTGTTGTTGCTCGAAATTGTCGCCCGTGCTGGCAAACCGTTGCATGAATTAATTGATGAGTTGCAACACCAATATGGTCCATTCGCCTATGATCGGATTGATCAGCGCGTGCAACCATTTAAAAAGGCCGATTTAGTGCATGCGCTCAAAGCCGAAGCGCCCCAAGAAATTGCCGGAGTGGCCTTGCAATCAATTAATGATCGCGATGGAGTCAAATATTTGTTGGCTGATCAAAGCTGGCTTTTGATTCGACCCTCAGGCACCGAGCCTGTGCTGCGCATTTACGCCGAAGCAGCCAATGCTGAGCAAGTGCAAGCCTTGTTGCAAGCTGGCGTACAATTTGCCAATCAGCAATTGACCAATCTGGTGGCAGTTGGCTAAAATAGCCCAAGGAGGTGCGTTTGACGATTCTTGATTGGGTTTTGATCGGCATATTGCTGTGGTATAGCGTGCTTGGTTTTTACTGGGGCACAATTCGTCAGTTGCTGGCATTGGCGGGGTTGATTACCGCAATTGCGATTGCTGGACGAATCTATCCAGGCGTGACCGATCTGCTGATCAGCTTGATTCCTGCGACCGCGCCGGGCTTTATTAGCGTTTTTGCGTTTTTGCTGAGTTTGTTGGCAGTAACAGCCCTCGTTAGTGCGATAGCAACGTGGCTACGTCTCAAAGTTGGGCTGTTGTTTTTGGGCCGCGCTGATCATGTGATTGGGGCGCTGTTGGGGTTGGTGCAAGGGATTGTACTAATTGGAGCTTGCTTGGCAGGCTGCGTTGGATTACCCCAAATCGGGATCATCGATGCAATTCAACAATCAAGCTTGGCAGAATATTGGGGGCCAGTGGTGTTGGTGATTGTCAACCTCCTGCCCGAAACCTTCGTGCCAATGAATCAAATGCTATTTGGGTGAAACAATGCAAACAATAAACGATCGTCCATGGGTTTCAACGAGGAGACCAAACTATGGCAAATAATACGATGCGGGCGGTGCAAAAACCATCGGCAGCTCCAGGAGCCAAGCTGATCACTGCGCCGATTCCTCAGCCAAAGCGTGATGAAGTGCTGATTCGAGTGCGAGCTTCGACGATTTGTGGCACCGACTTGCATATTTATAAATGGGACCCGTGGGCACAAAGCCGCTTCAAAGCGCCGATGATTTTCGGCCATGAATTGGCTGGCGATGTGGTCGAGGTTGGCAGCGATGTGACGATGGTCAAGGTTGGCGATTTTGTCTCCGCCGAAACCCATATTGTCTGTGGTTATTGCTACCAGTGTCGCACTGGCGCAGCCCATATTTGCCGCAACGTCGAAATTATTGGGGTTGATCGGCCTGGCTGTTTCGCTGAATATATTGCGGTTCCGGCGGTCAATGTTTGGCGCAACGACCCAAATATGCCACCAGCCTTGGCTGCGGCTCAAGAGCCATTTGGCAATGCGGTGCATACCGCCTTGGCAACCAACCTTTCAACTCGCAATGTCTTGGTGACTGGTTGTGGCCCGATTGGCTTGTTTGCGGTGGGGATCGCGCACGCAGCAGGAGCCAAGCAAATTTTCGCCACCGATATCAACCCCAAGCGCTTAGAAATGGCGCGAACCATGGGTGCAACCCATGCTTTGGATTCACGCGACGATGTGGTGCATCATGTGCTGGCGGCGACCGAAGGCGAAGGCGTTGATGTGCTGCTCGAAATGTCGGGCCATCCTAGTGCAATTGATCAGGGCTTTCGATCGTTGCGTTATGGTGGTTTTGCCTCATTGCTGGGTTTACCACCCAACGGCTTGCCCGATTTCGACCTTGCCAACCATGTGGTGTTCAAAGGTGCGACCGTGTATGGCGTTTCAGGCCGCAAAATGTTTGAAACCTGGTATCAAACCCAAGCCTTGGTGGCGGGCAATAAGGTCGATTTGCGTCCGATTATCACTCATCACTTGCCTTTGGAAGAATTTGAAACCGCGTTTGAATTGATGCTGCGTGGCGAGGCTGCCAAAGTGGCTTTGTATCCGCATGGGCTTGATGGTGCTTGGTAATTAAACCCAAAGGCCGTTCAGTACGCCAACTGAGCGGCCTGCTCACTTAATCATTAATACGGCGTAAAGTATAACGACTGCTATGGTTGATTTCCACTAGTTGCGAACTTAATTGTTCATAGGCATCGTGGACTGTAATCAACCGTCCAGTGAGTGGATTATCCTCAGCAAGCAGCCAGCGCACTAATTTGGCGGCCTCCTGCCCAGAAACCCCTTTGGTTTGAGCCATTTTGACCATCCCATCAGCAAAGCGTTGGGCCTCGGGTGTGCTTTCAAGCTCGGTGCTCAATTTGGTGGCAACAAGCCCTGGCCCAATACAATTAACCCGAATCTTTTGGCGCTTCAATTCCATTGCCAGCGTTTCGCTCAAGCGCACAATTGCGGCCTTGATTGCCCCATACGCCGCCAGCCGTGGCGATGCTTCAACCGCGCCATAGCCAGCAATATTAATAATTGAGCCACCGCCACGCTCAATCATTACTGGAATAACCGCATGACAGAGATTGAGCGTGCCCCACCAGATCGTATCGCACATTAACCGTAGTTGATCCAGATCGAGATCATGGAATTGGCCAAATGGCCCAAGCACTCCCGCAAGATTGATCATGGCATTTGGTGTTCCCACCTCATCTATAACGGTTGCAACTACCTGTTGGACTGCTTCGGGGTCGCGGACATCAGCACTAAAACCAACACTGCAATGGCCTTGGCTTTGTAAAGCTTGGACTGTTTGATTGAGTTTGGTTGGCTCACGGGCGATCAAAACCGTCTGCCAGCCATCTTCGGCGAGTCCTTGCGTGATAGCTTGCCCAATTCCACCGCTTGCCCCGGTGATCAAAGCGATCTTTTGCATCATTAAATCCTTTATTAAACGTCGAGAACCTGACGATTGCTCATCAGGTTCTACGTGACAGGAATGATCCGAGGATGTTATTGGCGAACGCCAGAGTTATTGATCTCGTTGGGATCAAGCTTGACTGTGCGCTGGCCGGTCATTGGATCGAAATTGGCCTGTGGGCTTGGCGCAGGATTGTAATTTGGCGCTTGGCTGGTTGGCGGCGTGTTGTTGACCGCTGGCTCAAAACCGGTGTTGATCACGCTAGGCGTGCTTGGTTTGCGGCGCACTTTGCTGCGAATGCTATTCCACCAAGCGCGGTAGGTTGCGCTAGTATCGGTTTTGCCAAAGGCTAACGGAGCTGCTAGGGCTAAACAGATCACGGCTGGAATGTAGAACAGAACGCGTAAGAACGTTTCGCCAAAGAGTGTCTGCCCAGCTCCAAAGAGCACGAGCGAAATCCCAATCAATACATTGAGCGAATTAAGCCCCAAGTTACGAGTTCGTAACAAGCTCATTAATTCGGTGCGATTGCCAAATAACAGTAAGCTGCCAGTAACCAGTGGCACGAGCGCTCCCACAACATTGGCAGCAATATTGGCAATCATAATCAGTAATACGATCGCAACCACAACAACGACTACCGTTCCAACGGTCATCATGGTATCGCGTTGATTTTTCATCAGAACCTCCTAGAACGGGTAAACCCCCGTTTGGTTTGCTGTGGATGATACGGCAGCCAGCTCTGAATTGTTGCGTTAACGTTTGGATAGCGCCAAGCGGATGCCAAATCCAAATAGAATAAGCCCCGTACTGCCTTCGATCCAAGCCCGCACCCGTGGTTTGAGCATCCAACTGCGCATTTTATCCAAACTTAGGGTAATCAGGCCTAACCAAACGATGCCGAGCACAAAATGAATCGAGGTTAATAGCAATGAGCGCAGCATCACTGGATCATTCGGGCGAATGAATTGGGGCAGGAAGGCCAGATAAAATAGGGCAACTTTGGGGTTCAAGACGTTGGTGATCAAGCCTTCGCGGTAGGCATGCCACGGGTTGAGGCTTGGCTCAGCAGTGCTTGATATTTCGTTGGTTACTAGATTGGGTTTGAGGGCGCTGCGTAGCGATTGCACCCCAAGATAGCATAAGTAGAGCGCTCCTGCCCATTTGACCACGCTAAATGCCAGCGCCGAGCGAGTTAAAATCAGCGATAAGCCAAGGCCTGAGAGCAGTGCATGGATGAACAAGCCTGAACTAACGCCGAGCGTCGCTAGTATTCCAGCTTTGCGGCCACGCGCCAAAACGTTGCGCATAACCAACAGCGTATCAGCGCCAGGCGTGATGGTTAATAAGGCGACGGCGAGCGTGTAACCAATTAACTGAGCATCAAACATAGGCTGCTCCCATATAAAGTAAAGCCCCTCTCCTGTTTGCTGACAAGAGAGGGGTAGGTTGAGCTAACGATTATTCCTCAAACACAGCTTTCACGCGGAAATAATCGCCTTGACGATCGGGCGCGTTGGCCAGCGCTGCATCAACTGGCAAACTCGATGTGACTGCATCAATTCGCGTGACATTGGTCAAATCGGTCACTTGCGCGGTAATCGGCACATCGGTCACATCAATTGCTTGCAACATCTCAATATGATCAAGAATCGAGGAAAGCTGCAAGCGCATACGTTCCATCTCATCCTCATCCAATTTCAAACGAGCTAAGTGAGCCACTTGGCGCACTTGTTCAGGAGTTAACGACATAGCATCCTCACAATTACTACTAGCGTGAACGGTAGCCCATTATTGCCCCGCCGATGACCGAGAGCAATAGCACGACGATCAGCACTGGTTGATCGATTTTGAGCACCCAACCAACCATACTTGCCATCATGCCACTGAAAATTCCACTACCGATTGCATACCCCAGCCGATTTGGCTGCGATTTAGGTTTTGCCATTGCTGCCTCGATTGTACCAGATTTCGTTCTGGGAACTTTTACGATTCACCTGTCGTTAGTCTAGCATAAACAAATCATTTGAAAGGAATCTTCCAGTGCTTCGACGAATTACGGCAATTGTTGCCCTTTTAGTTTTGGCTGCCTGTGGTAACCAAACCACTGCAACCAACGTTCCCACCGTCCAAACGAGCGTAACTGCTACTTCGGCAGTTGCCAGCGGCTTTGCTTATGACACGAGTGCAGCGGTAACTATCGTAGAAATGCGCAATGAGGGCGGCTTTGTCACCCCGTTATACAACAAATTATTGTCTGTGCCACAGTTTCGCTTATATGGCAATGGCGAGCTGATTTACCAATATTTTAATGCCGACGGTAAATTGCTGTGGCAACAAACCACATTAACTGAAACTCAAATTCAGCAATTGCTGAACGATCTGCTTGGGGCCGAGCAAGCTTTCTGTCTCGACACTCCATTGGGTGATCCTGAGCCAATGATCTCAGATGCCAATGTAACGACCTTGACCGTGAATTTGAGCGAACGTTCATGCAGCGCTCAAGCCTACGCCGCCTTTGCCGAACAACGCTCAGGCCTGAATGCTGATGGTCAACGCCGTTTTGTCCAATTTCGCAAAGCTTTAACCACGGTTGAAGCCTTGATGCAAGTGGAAACCAAGCCCTATCAAGCCCAAGGTGCAACGATTTACTTGGAGCCAGCAGGCGCTGAAGAAATTGCAACCGCCCAAGAATGGACGTTCAAGGCTGAGTTGCGTGAAGGCAATGTGGTAACCGATAGCGAAGCCGCTGCGCTCGTGGCCTTTGCGGGCGCTCCAACCTTGGTCAAATCGGGCGAGCAAACCTTCCGTGTGGTTGCTGTACCAATTTTGCCATAGGTAATATCCCTCACCCCCTAAGCCCCCTCTCCCGCCGCGCGAGGCGAGGGGAACCACGAAACGAAAAGCCCCTCGCCCGCCGCAGTGGGCGAGGGGTTGGGGTGAGGGAACCCTACTTAATCGCGTTGATCAAAATCATGACGATAATAAACACGGCTAAGGCTGCCATCCCAAATTGATGGGTGATATTGGCATAACGGCCTTGGCGAATTTCCAGCGGCAAAGCTTCTTTTGGCACAATTTGACGGCGCAAACAATTAGGGCAGGTTTCAACATATTGATGACTGGTGATTACGCCAAAAATAAAATAAAGATGAAAATACCGATAGATCAGTTGAACGTTAAACGGTACATTCATTTGGCAGCTAGGGCAGACATGCCAAGCAGTTTTTAACGTGTCCACCGCATTACCACGCGTCCCAAGAATAATCATGTTGTTCTCCCTCTCACAAAACAGGGGTTATCGCGCTATTTGACCATAGCGGAAGCGGAAAATCATCAACCTTGCGACCTATTCTTTGACAATTGGCTCGCCGGTTGCGCGATCAAGCCGAGGCCGTAGAAAATTGTAGACCGCGCCACGCCGATTGGCGCTCAGTTTGCTCCAGGTCAGGCTAATAATTTCGTGCAATTGCTCAGGATTCAATTTGTTGATCATGCCACTGCGGACAAGCAAGCGTTGCACGCCGCCCCGTGGCTCTAGCCCAATATCAACCGTGGCAGCGCCTGCAATTGCGCAACCATCTTCAGCGACACGCAATAATTCATCGATTAATGTTTCGGCATGCGGCACAACTTGCAAGCCATTTAATGTCACAATTTGAATGAATTGATCAGCATGAAAAGGTAAGGCAGTCATATCGGCACAAATTAAATGTACGTTGATAATGCCTTTTTTGGCTAATTCGGCTTGGGCTGTTCGCAGCATTGGCATTGCCAAATCGATCCCAACCACCTGTAAATTGGGGCGTTGCGCATATAAATCGATGGTTAATCGACCTGTACCGATTGGCGCTTCGATTGCCCAACCCTCATGTTGCAAGGCTTTGGCGACTAGTGCAGTTTGTTCAGAGCCAGCCATGCCCAGCCAGCGAAAAATCCCATGATGCACCAGCAGATCATAGGCACGCGGAAATTTATAGGGCAATTGCTGAATCAAGGGGCGCAGGCCAGCCAAAAAGCGCTTCACAACGTATCTCCAATAAAAGACCTGCTGTATTATAGCCAAATCTCAATTATTTGCGACTAAATAGATTGCCAAACCAGCCGCGCAAGGTCAAAAGCCAATTACGAATGCCCAACCCTAGCCCAAGCGCCGCCGCCCCAAACGCCACTAACCCCAGCCAGCGAATTTGCCAGATCGCGCTGCCGAGCAAGGCCAATACGGTGATGATAACGCAAGCATCAATTAACCACCGCTGTTGCGGCGATGTTTGATAACTACTGCGACTGCTGATTCGTTGCCATAGCCAACCCACGAGTGTAATCAGGGCAATCCATTCCCACACCGATAAACGCATAAGCCAACGCATAAACGCTCCTGATGCTTGCTCAATCTAGCGTATTATAGCCAATGACCTGCGAAGTGGATGCATGCTAGGCAGTTTTTTCGACCCAATTAGTTACTTCTTTGTTGACATAAGTTTCTTGTTCGGCATACGGTAAATGACCAACATGGGGAATCGCCAAGAGATTGGCTTGGGGAATATTGAGTTTAAGCCATTGGGCCTGCTTAAATGGAACAATTGGGTCGTGCTGGCCATGCACAATTAATGTTGGGACGGTGGTTGGTTTGGCCATAATCAACGGACGAATATCAGCCTGTTTGAGCACGGTGGTGATGCCTGCGATGCCAGCAATTGGGGTTTGTTGCATTTGCTCGTAGCCATCGCGAATCGTTTTAACCACTTTGGGATTACTATAAAAGCCTTGGCGATCTTTGATGAAGGCTACCAGTGATTTGGAAAAAGCCCAATGGCTACAGCGGCCTAAGCCCAGCGAGCTATGAATAATCGCTTTGAGCAAGCTGGGCTGGCCGACAAACCGTTGCCATACGTTGACAATCCCAGTCAATTCCGACCAAACCACGGGCGAAAGCACGATCAGGCGTTTGACCAATTCAGGCGCTCGGTGGGCAATTCCCAAGGCGATCAAGCCACCAGTTGAGTGGCCGATGATCGTGGCTGGCTTGCCGTTATTAAGCTTTTTGAGGCTGGCAATTCCAGTTTCAATCAGGTGTTCTTGGGTCCAGCGGCTCCATTGTTGGTTGGGTTGGTTGGGCACGGCTCCATGGCCAGGCAAGCCAACCAATTGCACCTCGCCATGCGGCCAAAGGGCATCCCACAACCAAAATCGATTAACGGCAGTGATGCCATGCCATGCGATAAATTGTTCAGCGCCAGTGCTGCGTTGCAAAACCCGAATCGCCTCTTGGCCAACCGTCCCTTGAACGCTGATCGTGTATTCATCCATGGTATGCTCCCTTTATCGCCATGAATTGTTTGCGCCTGTAAACGCAACTCTCTTGCATTATGCTTTACTATAGAGTACTTTTTGGCTTAATGCAAGTCTCTTGCATTAGCTGCGGAAGGATCGAACCCATGAAATCTGAGCCATCCGAGGGATCTGATGAGCCGAATGTGTATCAATCGTTGTTGCATCGCCAACGTCCAGGCGGGCGCAGTGCTAAGGTGCATGCGGCGGTGTTGCAAGCCACTGGCGAATTATTGTTCGAGCAAGGCTATGCCCAGTTGCGGATTGCTGATGTAGCTCAACGCGCAGGGGTGCATGAAACCTCAATTTATCGGCGCTGGAAAACTAAGGCCATGCTGGTGGCGGATACCGTGCTAGCCTTGTTTGATCAGCATGTGCCAAACCCCGATACTGGCTCGTTTCGCGAGGATGTATTGAGCTTTTTGCCCAGTTTGGTGCGCTATTTACAATCGCCAGAGGGTGAAGCGCTTGGTCGGGCTTGTGTTGATGTTTCAAATTTGGCCGAGGCGGCTGAGGCGCGTCAAGCAGTCTGGGGCATTTGGGTCGATCAATTTGGAGTATTGGTTGAGCGAGCGATCGCTCGCGGTGAGTTGCCAGCAACAATCAATGCCCAAATTTTTCTGGAGATGTTGATTGGGCCATTTTTTCTACGCTTACTCGTGACGGGCGAGCCATTACACGAAGCAATGGCGGTGCAGGTAATTGATCTGCTCTTACAGCATTAAATAAACAACGCAATCGTATTAACCGATTGCGTTGCTTTTTGGCTCAATTAAATTTATTGGCCTTGTTGACGTTCGTTTTGCTCACGAGCTTTTTCAACTGCGGTGTTGGTTGGATCTTCATCGCGATCACGACCAACTAAGCCACCCACAAAATCTTTGGTATATTCAACGATACCACGATCGTGAGGGGTGTTAGCTTCACCTTCTTCGCGGCGTTCGTGAGCGCGATCATTGCCAAAAACATTGCTAACAAAATCTTTGGTGTATTCAGTAATTCCACGATCGCGTGGTTTATGTGATTCTTCGGTCGTTGGTTGCTGATTTGGCGTTTCATCGCGATCAAACAAATTTTGAATAAAATCTTTGGCTTTTTCGCCAAAACCGCGTTCATCATGATTGTTTTCTTGATTACTCATTATCAATTCCTCCAATATTAATTAGGCTTTACGGCGCTGGGCTAATTGCGGAGCTGGTTGGATGCGGCTTAGTACAAAGCCAAGTACAACCCCAGCGATAAACCCGCCAGCGTGAGCAGCATAGGCGACACCGCCGCTGGTTTGGCTGGTTGTGGTAATTGTGGCAAAGGTTGCAACAAATTGCTGTACTGCCCATAAACCAATCATCATCCAAGCTGGAACCGTTTGAACGAAACGTCCGAGCAATACTTTGACCGAATTGCTGCGAAACATTACGATATAGGCTCCGAGCACGCCCGAAATTGCCCCTGATGCACCGACGCTGGGAATTCCAGCGCTGGCTGAATTGAGATTAAGCAGAATGTGTGCCGCCGTGGCAATTAATCCAGTAATTAGATAAAAAGCTAAGTATTTGCCATGGCCAAAGGCATCTTCAACATTATCACCAAAAACAAACAGAAACAGCATATTACCAATTAAGTGTGCCCAACCACCATGCAAAAACATCGAAGTCAATAAGGTGATCAGGCCATCGCCAGCAGCGATCCGTTCGGGCACTGCGCCCCAGGTCATAATAAAATCTTGCAAGGCTTGGCTTTCGCTGCCCAACGAAAATTCGTATAAGAATACCAGCACGTTGAGGGCAATCAGGCCATAGGTTACATAGCCGCGTCGCCGTAGTTTGGAGTTATCGTCGCCTAGTGGAAACATAGCCCCTCCCTATAACACGCTATATTTTTCAGCACCATTTTGCCAATATTCTTGTTTATCGAGCGATGCTGCACCATCTTCTGTATGATCGTTGCTGCTGGGTGTGGTTGGCAGCGTTTGATCAAACAAGCCTAAGATGCGTTTTTTCAAGAGTTGGCGGCTTTCAGCGCCAGTTTGGGGCGCGGTTAGGGCGGCGGTTGCTAGCCCTAACAGAAAATATTTGGCAGCCATCCAGATCGTTTTGAAGAAATGTCTAAACATTGCGGTTCCTCCAACTTATGTGCTTGATAAACGGTGTCGCTATTTGCGTTGAAATTGACGACCGAATATCAACCAACTAAGCAAAAAGGATACCAAGGCTATTCCACCAAGCCAGATATAGGTGCTGGCCTCGGGTGCACGGTTGAGCAACATAATTTGTTGATAATTGGCGATGCCATGGGTAACGGGCAAGCCGCGGGCAATATTCTGCACAAACGGCAAAAACGATTTTAGCGAGATGAAGAAACCGCTGAAGAACACCGACATCAACAATACCAACATCGAGAATTGTACCGCTTGGCTATCGGTGCTGACTACCGACGAGATCAAAAAGCCAATGCCAAGCGATGCGATGGTCAACATAAATGTCAACAAGGCAAAATTGAGCAATTGGCCTGTGTAAAAGGGCACGCCCAATCCAAAGACCATTAACGAGACCAAAACACTGACAATGACTGCCGATAAAATCGTGTAGCTGGCATATTTGCCAACCAAGGTTTGAAAGGCCGAAAGTGGCGAGACCCGAAACATCTCCAACGTGCCTTGTTGCAACTCACGCACTAGCGATAATCCTGCCAAGGTCACCATCATATGTTGCAGCAAGAGTGCTAGCACCGCTGGGGTATAAAAACGTACATAGGCGGTCGCGGGATCTTTGGTGATATCGCCAAGGCTTTCGATTGGTGCAAGGTTGCTAGCCACCGAGCGTAATGGTGAAACAACCACCGCTGGATCGATTGTTTGTACCCGATCAGCCTGTTGATCAAGTTCGCCGAGCCGCGTATCAAGCTCGGCTAATTTTTGATCTTGCTGCTCCAAGGTTCCGCCTGCGGCCAAATCGCGATCAAGCCCATCAAGCGAAGCTTGGAATGAGCTAAGGCTTTGGGTTGAACTACTGGTTTCGCTGGCTCCATTTTGGGTCATCGATAAGGCAATTAATTGCAAGGCTCCCGATTCGCGTAATGTTTTGATAGTTTGGCGAGCTTCGTCACGTTTGTTGCTATTGAGTTGTTCGCGCAATTGGCTAATTTGCTGGCGTGCATCGCTGACATAATCGCGTAATGTGCCAATTTGCTGCTGACTCTGGCCAACCACGCTAAACAACATGCCTTTGTTCAATTCGTTAATTTGGGTATACGAGAGATATTCGATCCACGAGCGTAGCAATGGGTCAACTTCGCTATAGATAAAGCGAATATCAACCGCCTTGCCCGTAGAGTAGACCGTGGTCATCTCCAATGGGAAAATTTCGACCAAATCTAGCTCGTCGTTGTTGAGCGCCGCGACGGCTGGCTCCTCACTCTCATAAATATGCCGCTCCGCATCGATCACAAAAGTATTGCTGATGCGCTTGATCAATTCAGTTACTTGGGGATCGTCGCGATGGCCTGGCGGTACAACGATGCCCGTGCGCAATTTTGGTTGCTCACCTTGATAGCCAACTCCAAACAATGAGAGAATCAGAAATGGCCCGATGATCAAGCCAACTAAAAGCAAGGGTTGTCGCCGGATTGCATTTAATTCTTTGGCACAGAACGCAAAAATGCGTACTAAATCTTTAAGCATTGATCTGCTCCTTGCTCTCTGGTTGCTCAAGCCGCTCCATCAAGGTAATAAAAATATCGTCGAATGGCGGATTATATTCACCAACTTGGCGCGTATCGATGGTGGGATCGGTGGCCAGGGCGGCCAGCAGTTCAGGCAAGGCCGTGCTAGCATCATCGACATAGACCATCATGCTGCCCAACGGAGCATTGTGAGGGCGTTCGATGCCTAACACCAATTGATGACGACTTAAAATTCGCACGGCGTTACGCAGATCTTCGGCATCAACCCGTATTGTCAGCACATCGCTGCCCAAGGCGCGGCGGCGCAAGCCATCGGGCGTATCGACCAGCAATAATTGACCATCGCGCATCACTGCCACCCGATCGCAATAGGCGACCTCGTTAACATATTGAGTGGTGACAACTAACGATTTGCCCATGGCTTTGAGTTCTTTGAACTGATCCCAGAAGCGGCCACGTAGCACTGGGTCGATGCCAGCGGTTGGCTCATCAACAAATAATAATTCTGGCTCATGTACTAACGCAGCAGCTAATTGCAAACGCCGTTGCATGCCACCAGAAATATTGCCAGCTAACGTGCGGCGAGCCTGATCCAGCTCAACAAAATCCAATAATTCATCAATTCGTTTGCGGCGTTTAGTTAACGAAACGCCATACATCGAGGCGGCAAAGCGCATATTTTCAACCACATTCAAGTTGGGGTAGAGCACAAATAATTGAGGCATATAACCCAGTTGCTCACGATCGTGGGCATTGAATGTAGCGGGATTTTTGCCAAGCACGCTGACTGAGCCAGTTGTTGGGATATAAACGCCCGTCATCAAGCGCACTGTGGTGGTTTTGCCACAGCCCGATGGCCCGACGATGCCAAAAATCTCGCCAGGCTGAATATTCCATGAAACATCGCGCACCACGTCGCGATCGCCAAAACGCTTTGTCACCTGCTGAAGTTGAATCAGCGATTGACCGGCATGTGCTTGCATAAGCTCATTGCTCCTTGCACCAAGCGGCGATACTGCTCTTAACTTGTTGATCGGCTTTGGCTCTATTGTATCCTAGCGATCAACCGTAGTTTGAAAAAGGCTCCACGCTTCTAGCAAGATGTAAGCCAAGTAAAGGCAAAAGGCAGCAATCAAAAGGCAAAAAAGGAGTAACCCAGAGACATAAAAGGAATGAGGGATTGGGGATGAGGGATTAGGGATGAAGCTTTCGGAATAGAACCCTTCGCGATCTTGGTGTTCTTCGTGGTTTCAAGCCTTCGTGCCCTTTGTGTCCTTCGTGGATCAAAACCTGACCAGCAAACCTGCATTGTTGCAGTCGCGCAGATGTGCTAAAATGAGGTACCGAGTTTGTACGGAGTTTTTGAGTATGGCACATGCAACACGGATTGGGCTAGTAACCAGTGGCTCGTTATTGGAAGGCTTAACTGCCCGTTTAGATGAACGCTACGAAATTGAGCGTTTGCGCGTTGGTCAATTTATGGTGGTGCAAGGCCGCCAAAACCGCTTTTTTTCAATGTTGACCGATGTGCAACTGGCCGCTACCAGCCTTTCGATTTTGGCCGATCCGCCAGATGATGAGCACCCGTTGTTGCGTGAGATTTTGGCTGGGCGTAACACCTATGGCACATTTAAATTAACCCCTCAATTGATGTTGCCCGAAGATTCACTCGAAACACCTCGCCCAGTTAAGACTATTCCTGCCCATTTTGCGCCAATTTACGAGGCCAGCGAAGATGATTTTGGCTTGGTGTTTGGGGCTGAGGGCGATGGTAAGTTTCAAATGGGCACGCCGCTGGATATGGATGTACCAGTCTGTATCGATCTTGAGCGCTTTGTTGAGCGCTCGAATGGTGTGTTTGGTAAATCGGGCACAGGTAAATCATTCTTAACGCGTTTATTATTATGCGGCGTGATTAAACATAATGCTGCGAGTAATTTGATTTTTGATATGCACTCCGAATATGGTTGGAGCGGCACAACCGAGGATAAGATTCAAGAAGTTAAGGGCTTAGCGCAGCTTTTTCCTGGCCAAGTCTATATCTACACGCTTGATCCTGAGTCGTCGCGGCGGCGCGGAGTAAAATACGATGGTGATATTACGATTGGCCTGAATGAAATTCGGGTTGATGATATTTTATTATTGCAAGATGCGCTTAATCTCAATCCGACTGCGGCAGAATCGGCCTTTATTTGTGCTCAGCGTTTTGGCGACGATTGGATTCAAAAACTGCGTGAATTAGATACCGAACAACTCAAAGAGTTTGTCGAATCGACAGGCGCAAATATGTCGTCGATGTCAGCACTTTCGCGCAAACTAGCTCAGCTTGAGCAACTCAAATTTGTCACTCGCAAATCGAGCCAATCATCAATTCGTCAAATTATTGATGCCTTGTTGGCTGGTAAAAATGTAGTGGTAGAGTTTGGTCAATATCGCAGTGAATTGGCCTATATGTTGGTTTCAAATATTCTGACGCGCCTGATTTATGATGAATGGGTACGGCGTACCGAAACCTTTCTAGCCACAAAAAAATCGAGCGATAAACCGCCGCAACTGATGATTACGATTGAAGAAGCGCATAATTTTCTTACGCCCAGCCTGGCCAAACAAACCATTTTTGGCAAAATTGCCCGCGAATTACGCAAATATTCGGTCACGTTGTTGGTGGTTGATCAACGGCCATCGTCGATTGATAACGAAGTGATGAGCCAACTTGGCTCGCGGATTACTGCTTTGCTTAACGATGATCGTGATATTGATGCGGTATTTATGGGTGTTGGTGGCTCGAAAGGCTTGAAAACCGTGTTGGCCTCGCTTGATTCGCGCCAGCAAGCCATGATGTTGGGCCATGCCGTGCCGATGCCAGTGGTGATGCGTACCCGAGCCTATGATAAAGCTTTTTATGAAGCGATGATGCAGGGTAATCGACGACGGCCTAAGCCTATTCCAATTACCGATGACGATGCTAATGATGATTTATTTGGATCAAGGCAATAAACCATTCTTCCTAAACGTGATCAGTCAAAAGATGGAGATTGCTAGTTAAAAAGTACTTCGAGAGGGTTGACGATCAACTAGGAACAATGCTATAGTGAAACGAGTGGCTAAATGCTGTTGTTCTTACGAGCAACGGCATCACAGCACGCACAATACCGCGATGAGATTGCCACAATTTGCCTTAGCATTCAGGCATGTATAGATAAACTGTCGCCGCGCCTCGTGCCGATGCTTGGGGGGCGGCGTTCGATCATTAGTTTAGATAGAAACATCTTGCCTGCGACTCAACCTCGGAGGAGCCATTTCAATGATTGACAAGCTACTGGAGCTTGCGGCAAAAAATCAAAACCGCATCAAACGCGAAGACATTCTCAGCGTGTTGCCAGAGCCAGAAACGAATATCGAAGCCCTCGAAAGCCTCTACGAACAAATCGAAGAAGCGGGGATCGAGGTTGTTGATGCAGATGAAGCGCCCAACGTTGCCGACCTCGATCTCGATTTAGATCTTGATAGTGATCACGACCTCGACGGAGCCTTGCCTGATCTTTCGGATATTGCGCTCGACGACCCAGTGCGCATGTACTTGCAAGAAATTGGTCAAGTACCCTTGCTGACTGCGGCGGAAGAAGTCGATCTGGCCAAGAAGATGGAAGTGGCTCACGCCGCCAACGATACCTTGCTGCAAGATGATGGCATGCTTGAACATAGTGATCGAATTTCGTTAAAACGCCATATCGATACTGGCCGAGCAGCCCGCCAACATTTGATTCAGGCTAACTTGCGCTTGGTGGTTTCGATTGCCAAAAAATATACCTCGTATGGCTTGACCATGATGGATCTGGTGCAAGAGGGCAATATTGGCTTGATGCGGGCAGTCGAGAAATTCGATTACACCAAAGGCCATAAGTTCTCGACCTACGCGACGTGGTGGATTCGCCAAGCAATTACGCGAGCGATCGCCGACCAAAGCCGCACCATCCGCTTGCCTGTGCACATGGGCGAGGCAATTAGCCAAGTTAAGCGAACGTCGCATAAGTTGCAACAAACCATGCAGCGCGAACCAACGCCCGAAGAAATAGCCGAAGCCATGGGCATTACCGCCTCGAAAGTGCGTCGCACCTTGGAAGCCTCGATGCACCCACTTTCGTTGGAAATGCCGGTTGGTCAAGAAGGCGAAGGCCGCATGGGCGATTTCATCGAGGATGATCGAGTTTCAACCCCAGTTGATGCTGCGGCCATGACCATGTTGCGCGAACAAATTGAAGAAGTTTTGCAAAAATTGCCTGAGCGCGAACGCAAAATAATTCAATTGCGCTATGGCCTTAAAGATGGCCGCTACCGTACCCTCGAAGAAGTTGGCCTTGAATTTGGCATTACTCGCGAACGGATTCGCCAAATCGAAGCGGTGGCCTTGCGTAAACTGCGTCACCCCCACCTTGGCAAGAAATTACGTGGCTATCTTGATTAACGAATGGCGCTAAAACTACCGACCCAGCGCACATTTAACGTGGCGTTGGGTTGATTTTTTGCGTAACAACCTGTTTTATGGTACACTATCGCAGTTTTGCAGCGATCTAAGATTATTTTAACTCTACATGGAGTAGCATAGCAATGGCGAACGAAACTCTACGGTTGGCACTCCAGCCGCGTGAAATTACCGGCAAAAAGGTTCAAAGCTTGCGCGACCAAGGTATTTTGCCAATCGGTATTTGTGGCCGTGGGATCGAACCCTACTCAGCCCAAGTTGACGAACGTGAATTTAACAAAGTGATCAACCAAGCTGGCTATAGCGGCTTGATCGAGTTGAGCATCCCTGGCCAAAAACGCCAAGTTGCCTTCTTGTTGGAAGTCCAACGCAACTCAGTCACCAATCGCATCATTCATGCCGACTTGCGGGTGGTTGATGCCAACGCACCAGTCGAATTGGATATTCACGTTGCTTTGCAAGGCGAAAACGATATGGTGAGCCGTGGCAACGCTGTATTGAACTTGGTTCAATCAGTGATTCGGGTGCGAGCTTTGCCAGGCGATGTGCCACATCAAATTGATATTGATGCAAGCAGCCTGACCGAAATTGGTCAACAAATCTTGGTTAAAGATTTGAGCTTGCCAGCTACCGTGGAAATTCTCGATGATGTTGAAACTTTGATTTTGACCTTGGGTTATCCACAAGCTGAAGAAGCTCCAGCCGCTGAAACTGCTGCTGAATAATTAAATGCCCCTGTGGATTAATCCATAGGGGTTTTTTAAATCCAAAAAAAGGATGTGGTGTATGCCACATCCTTTTTTAATCTATTTAGCTTTTCTTTTTGGGGCGGCCACGGCGAGCGCCAGTTTTACGGGCTGGTTGGCTTTGTGGGTCGATCACCAAAAATTCAATCCGGTTTTTATCTTTGATTGGGCGAAAACGTAATACAAGGTTGCTGCGGCTAGCAGCTTCGCGTACAAGTGCCCGCAACTTGCGTTTGTCTTCGTCATCGCCTAATACCACTTGACCACCAAAACCAGCTTTAGCGTTTTGGAAATAATTGGTATACTCGGCAATAATGCGTTCGCGGGTTTCGCGCTGAACGGCACGCTTTGGTTTTGCCCGTTCTTGCATTTCTTCTGGTGACCAGAGTGTAAATTCTGCCATGGTTTTAGCCTCCGAAAATGATACTATGCTCGTGACGACACGCCATTCTCAATATTCTTGCTCTGTATAGCCTTATCGTATATAGATTTCTGCTTTGTGTCAAGTTTTTTTGTTTCAATTTGGCCAATTTTGGAGGAATTGTGATGGAACATTCATCAATGTTTACACTTGATCAACGTGATGCCCGTAGCTGTCTGTTTAAACGAGCAAATCAGCAAATTCGCATCAGCATCTGTAGCGAACAGCTTATTCGGGTTTGTATTAGTAATGATGCACCATTAGCACGGCGTTCATGGGCGGTTAATCGCGCTGATGATGCATGGGAGGCACTTGCATGGTCGGTTTCAGAAAATTCAGATTCAACGAGGATTGAGACGACAAAGCTACAAGTAAATGTTGCACATGCTGATGGCCGAATTACATTTAACAATCTGGAGCAGCAGCCATTTTTTAGTGACGTTACGCCAGCAAGCTACAACGCCGATGGATGGGTTGTTCGTAAGCAAATTTATAATTCTGAGCATTTTTATGGTTTTGGTGAACGCACTGGCTGGCTTGAAAAAACAGGTCAGCATTTTTTAAATTGGACGCTCGATCCTGAACCACATCATAGCCCGCGTATTGATAATATGTATGCAACAATGCCAGTTTTTATGGGATTGCAGCCTAATCTCTGCTATGGCGTGTTTTTCAATACATCATTTCGCTCAAGTATTGATGTTGGGGCGGCTGATGCTGCATTGTTGAGCTTAAAAACCCAAGGCCCAGATCTCGATTATTATGTGGTTTTGGGTACAACACCTGCCGAAATTACCGCTACTTGGCGTGAATTATTGGGAGCAATGCCTTTACCGGCCTATTGGGCGCTTGGTTATCATCAAAGTCGCTGGGGCTACGATTCAAGCATGACGATGCAGGCAATTGCTGATGAATTACGTGCTCGCAATATTCCGTGCGATGCGATTCATTTTGATATTGATTATATGGATGGTTATCGGGTTTTTACTTGGCATCCTGAACGTTTTGCCCAGCCAGCTCAATTGTTGCAAAATTTGGCTCGTGATGGCTTCAATGTGGTAACAATCATTGATCCTGGGGTCAAAACTGACCCAAATTATGCAGTATTTGCCGAAGGAATCGCCAACGATTATTTTATCAAGCGGGCTGATGGAACGTTATTCAGTGGTTATGTTTGGCCTGATGATAGCGCATTTGCTGATTTTACCCGTGCTGATGTACGTGAATGGTGGGGAAATTTACATAAGAAATTGATCGATGCTGGGGTACGCGGCATTTGGGATGATATGAATGAACCAACCGTGTTTGACCGACCTTTTAGCGAAGGTGGTGGCAATGGTGGTACGATCGATCTGAATGCGCCGCAAGGATCTGCCGATGAGCGTACAACTCACGCCGAAGTACATAATTTGTATGGTTTGTTGATGGCTCGCTCAACTTATGAAGGCTTGCGACAATTGCGCCCTAATGAACGACCATTTGTATTAACTCGCTCAGGTTTTGCTGGTTTATCACGATGGGCGACTCTCTGGACTGGTGATAATTCGGCGTTGTGGGAACATTTAGAAATGATGTTGCCGCAAATTGCTAACTTGGGGCTTTCAGGAATTCCCTTTGTTGGCGTGGATATTGGTGGATTTTTTGGCAATGCGTCGCCAGAATTATGGGCACGTTGGGTTCAAGTTGGGGCATTTCTGCCGTTCTGTCGTGGGCACTCGTGTTCGGGCACACGTCCGGCTGAGCCGTGGGCGTTTGGCGAACGCACCGAAGCAATTGCGCGGGCCTACCTTAGTCTGCGCTATCGTTTATTGCCCTACTTGTATACGTTGTTTTATCAAGCTTCAACCACAGGTGCGCCAATTATTCGTCCATTGGTGTATGAATTTGCGGCTGATCCGACCACTCACGCCTTGCACGATCAGGTGTTGTGTGGCTCGCAATTAATGCTTGCGCCGATTGTACGGCCTGGGACTGAATATCGTTCGGTTTATTTGCCCGCTGGCGAGTGGTACGATTGGTGGACGGGTGAGCGGATCAAGGGTTCGCAGCATATTTTGGTGCATGCGCCGCTTGAACGGTTACCGCTGTATGTGCGTGGTGGGGCGATTTTGACTCTCGGCCCAGTACTCAACTACACCAGCGAAGCCCCACTTGATCCTTTAACCCTCGATGTTTACCCCAGTGGCACAAGCGAATGGACGCTCTACGAGGACGATGGCATCTCGTTCGATTACGAACAGGGCCAAGCAGCGACCACAACGTTTAGCTGTGTTGAAACTGAGCAAACAATTACGTTGATGATTGCCGCCCGCCAAGGTAGTTGGCAACCTGCCCTGCGCACAATCGTGGTCAATCTGCATTCGCTGCCGCCCAAAGCGGTTTTGTTTGATACAAATGCAATCGAATGGGTCTACGCTGAAGGCGCAACGACCGTGAGTTTTGCTGATGATGGCTTGGCACACACGCTTGAGGTGCAGTTGTAAGCATGAATGGAGAATATAGAATATAGATGTAATGGTTCATTGAGTTAAAACCAATTGTAATGCGCCCTCACCCCCTAGCCTTACAAGGGTAGGTTTAATGATTGAGTGGGATCTGGAGTCGATGTTCATGCCCTCACCCCCTGACCTTACAAGGGTAGGTTTTTAA